>JAFOCB010000159.1 GCA_017381515.1 Clostridia bacterium
CATGCCAGTCCTTGTCCTAATACGGCGCGGTCAAAAGCACCGTCATAGACCTCATAATGCCCCTCGGTGATAATCTCCTCGATATGGGTGAGAGTGGCGAAGACCGAGTCCACGCCGTAGAGGCGGACGGGCATCTGTTTGTCCTCAAACTGCAATAGCGCTGTCTCCTCAATGCTCTGGCTCACCATTGCCACTTCGGGCAGTAGGCGTAGGGCAGCTAGGTGTTCGCCTTCGTCGTGAAACGACTTGCCGCTAATGGCTTCAATGCGAATATCGGGGTCAAATTGTGAGAAGAGTTGCTCCACCATGACACCGAAGCCGTTCATGACGCTCATTACGCACACCATGGCGGCGGTCACCACGCCCACAGCAGCGGCACTGATACCGCTGATGATGTGTATAGCGTTGTATTGTTTCTTAGCGAACAGATACCGCCATGCTATTTTTAGTTCGGTTTTCACTGCTTGAGCAGTTCATCTATGCGTGCCATCTTGTCGATGGTCTCATCAAGGTGGAAATGCAGTTCGGGTATGATACGCAACTGATGGCGTTGCAGATGTCCCATCTCGCCGCGAATCTTAGCGGTGTCCTCTTGTACTTGAGCAATCACACTTGCCACTTTGTCCTGAGGGAAAATGCTCAGATAGACATGGGCAATGCTCAGGTCGGGTGATATGCGCACTTCGCTCACGGAAATGAGTGTTCCGCGTATCGCGCGCGCGTACTTTAAAAATATATCGCTCAGGTCCTTCTGGATGAGGCGCTCGATTTTCTGTTGTCTGGTTGATTCCATAATTTTCGTGTTTGTTGTTTTGTTGGTAGCCGGTTTCCGGTCTCCGGCGTCCATTCTCTAAACAGATTTATACGCAATAAGGGAAAAGAGTATTTCTTTTCCCTATGCTGATGCCTTAGGAAAAAGCCCTAAGGTTGTCTAATCGCTGATTAGCGTTTGTGGCGACCTTCGTCAGCTACAGTCAATTTCTTACGACCGTGTGCGCGGCGAGCTGCCAATACGCGACGACCATTTGCAGTTGCCATACGAGCGCGGAAGCCGTGTTTGTTGCGGCGACGACGTTGACTTGGTTGGAATGTACGTTTCATTTTTTATGTGATTTTATGCCCCATCTCGTGGGCTTGGTTAATAATTTACGCGAAAAATCGTGCAAAATTACTGCTTTTTTTTGAACTGACCAAATTTTTTCACGAAAAAAGCACATTTTTTTCCAAACCGACGTACTTTTCGCCTATTTTTACCGTATTTTTATCTCCTCAATGGGTTGTCGTTTGTCCGTGTCGAGTGCGGCGAACTGAAACTTCACCCGTTTGAAGTCTATGCTTTTGAGGTCAATGCAACGGATCGAACTGTCGTACATGGTGCGGTAGTATAGTCGTTGGTTCTGTAGGTCGCTTGCAATGGTGACTTGTGTGGCGCTGGGCATGCTGGGCACTTCGCGTGGGTCGGCAAACTGTATGCCTACAGGTATGTCAAAGTTGTTTAGCAGGTGGAAGGCTTGCACCACTGTTGCGTCCTCGTCGCCTAATCGGGGTGCGGTGCTTTGCCAGAAG
>JAFOCB010000160.1 GCA_017381515.1 Clostridia bacterium
AAGACCGCTATAATGCAGGAGAATGCTACTCACGAAGGTGACACCGGTTCTCCTGAAGTACAGATCGCTGTACTTACAAAGCGTATCGCTGACCTTACCGAGCATCTCAAGGTTCACAAGAATGATCATCATTCACGTCGTGGCCTTCACAAGATGGTTGGTCATCGTCGCAATCTTCTCTCTTACCTTCAGAAGAAGGATATCGAGAGATACCGTGCAATCATTGCAAAGCTTGGTATTCGTAAGTAATATCACAGTTGCAGACCGATTTGATTTAGCGAATCGGTCTGCTTTTGCTTTGTAAAGGCACTTAATCAATGTAAAATACGGGGTATAAATACGGTTTTTAGCAGTGAATTGTTTGCCGAAACAGTTCGACAAAGAATTTATTGCTAAACCCCGAATACCCCGTAAATATAAAATTTATGGAGGTTAAAAAATGTTCGAAAATTACAAGGTTTATGAAACCACACTTGCCGGCAGAAAGCTTAAGCTCGAAACAGGCAAAATGGCACAGCTTGCTAATGCATCTGTACTCGCAACTTATGGAGAAACATCAGTTCTCTGTAACGTTACCGCATCCGCAAAGCCGAGAGAGGGAGTTGACTTTTTCCCGCTTTCTGTTGACTATGAGGAAAAAATGTATTCAGTAGGTCGTATTCCCGGCTCATTCCAGAGAAGAGAAAGCAGACCTAGCGAAAAGGCAATCCTCACATCACGTTGCATCGACCGTCCTATCCGTCCTCTTTTCCCGAAGGATATGAGAAACGATTGCTCGGTTGTAGCTACCGTTATGTCTGTTGACCCTGATTGCAGTCCCGAAGTTGCCGCTATGATTGGCGTTTCGGCTGCTATCGCAATTTCTGATATTCCGTGGGCTGGTCCTATCAGTGGTGTAAAGGTTGGTCTCGTCGATGACGAAATCGTTATCAACCCGACACTCGAACAGCGCGAAAAGAGCAGAATGGACGTTACCGTTGCTTCTACTGCCGACCTCGTTGCTATGATTGAAGCTGGTGCTGACCAGGTATCTGACGAGGTAATGTTTGACGCTATTATGAAGGCGCACGAGGTTAATAAAGAGGTCGTTGCCTTTATTAACGGCATTGTAGCCGAAATTGGTAAGCCGAAGTTTGAGTTCGAATCAAACGATCCCGATCCCGAAATTATGGCCGAAATCGAAGAATTCTGCATTGAAGATGTTAGGAAGGCACTCGATACCGACGATAAACTTGTCAGAGACGCTGCTCTCTTACCGATTTATGCCGCCGTTCACGAAAAGTTCGACGAGCGCTTTGAAGGTAAGGAAGCAAAGCTCGATGAAATCATGTATCTCGTTCAGAAACACGTTGTTCGCGCATGGTTAAAGGATGAGAAAAAGCGTGTTGACGGACGTGGAATTGACGAAATTCGTCCTCTTAACGCTCAGGTTGACCTTTTACCCCGTGTACACGGTTCAGGTCTCTTTACCCGTGGTCAAACACAGGTTCTTTCCATCGCTACTCTTGCTCCGATGGCTGATGCACAGAAGCTTGACGGTATCGACGAGCAGGTAGAAAAGAGATATATTCACCACTACAATTTCCCGTCATACTCGGTCGGTGAAACAAAGCCGTCCAGGGGTCCCGGTCGTCGTGAAATTGGTCACGGCGCATTGGCAGAAAAGTCACTTTTACCTGTAATTCCTTCTGTTGAAGAATTCCCGTATGCAATCCGTGTTGTATCTGAAGTTCTTTCATCAAACGGCTCAACCTCACAGGGTTCTGTTTGTGGTTCAACACTTGCTCTTATGGCAGCAGGCGTTCCGATTAAGGCACCCGTTGCAGGTATCTCCTGCGGTCTTATCACAGGTGATAACGGCGACTTTATGACAATGGTTGATATTCAGGGACTCGAAGATTTCTATGGCGACATGGACTTTAAGGTTGCAGGTACACATCAGGGCATCACATCAATTCAGATGGACCTCAAGGTGCACGGTCTTACTCCCGAAATCATTAAGGAAGCTCTTGAAAAGACTCATAAGGCACGTCTTTATATCCTTGACGAAATTATGCTCAAGTGTATTCCCGAGCCCAGAGCTGAACTTTCACCCTACGCACCTAAGATGATTACAACCCAGATTAGCCCTGACAAGATTGGTGACGTTATCGGTAAGCAGGGTAAGGTTATTCAGAAGCTTCAGGAGCAGTTTGACTGCACCATCAATATTGAAGAGGACGGCAGAGTTTATATTTCAACACTCGACCTCGCTAAAGCTGAAGCAGCAAAAGATGTTATCGGCATGATTGCAAACGGTCCCGAGGTTGGTGCCTTCTATCGTGGTATCGTAACACGTATCATGGACTTTGGTGCGTTTGTTGAAATCGCTCCCGGCATCGAAGGACTCGTTCACATCTCAAAGCTTGACGTTAAGCGCACCGAAAAGGTTGAGGATGTTGTTACTGTCGGTGATCAGATTAAGGTTAAGGTTACTGAAATTGACGACCGCGACAGAGTAAATCTTTCACGTCGCGATGCTCTCATCGAGCTTGACGGAATGGTTCCCGAAAATGACATTTCAGAGGATCGTCCCCAGAGAAAGCCCAGCGGAAAGCGCCCTTTTAAGAAGCACGACTAATTTAGCATAAAAAAAGAACTCGTACGAAATGTACGAGTTCTTTTTTATCATTATTTAACCGAGATTTTCATCGTAATTAGCTCTTATACCGCCGATAAATTTCGGTCGAGTTCTGGCGGCGAGCAGGGGAGCTTGACCGATTGATTTTACCGATAGTCTAACCGGTACAGCCACGTGTTTAAGGTGCATTCCTATAAGCGTTCCGCCAATATC
>JAFOCB010000022.1 GCA_017381515.1 Clostridia bacterium
CTCTGAAAGCGTATGGCGATGTTCTCGGCTTAAAAGCACCGCCACGAAGCATGGTAGCTCCTGCCTTCTTTACCCTTTCGGCGACCTCAATAATTTGCTCCTCCGATTCGACCGAGCAAGGTCCCGCGATAACGGCGAATTTCTGGCCAACGCGCACCTTTCCGTCGACGGTGATAATCGAATTTTCGGGGTGGAACTTTCTGTTTACCACCTTAAACGGCTCGGAAATTCGTCTGACCGAATCGACGATGTCGAGCTGGGTAATGAGGTTTATATCAATTCGCGAAGTATCACCGACAAGTCCTAAAATCGTAGTATGTTCACCCTCGACAATGTGGATGTCAGGTCCCTGCGACTTTATATCTACAATAAAACTATTCAGCTTCTCCTGTGAAACTCCATGCTTAATAATTACTACCATTTAGGTTCACTCCTTTTTTTGCACAAATATTCACTGATTTTTATAAATTATATCACATCAAAACCGCTTTGCAACTATTTACAAAAGCTTTTTTTAGTGTTATTATTATAATAATTTAATTTTTTACCGTTTTGGAGGCATAATTTACTATGAACGTAGAACAGTTTAAAATTTCATCGGTCTATCCGCAAATCGAGGATTTCGGCGCAACCTTTAAGACGTTTTTTACCGAAACCAACAACGAGCTTAATTTCGGAAAGCGCCCCGCAATCGTAATCTTTCCCGGCGGCGGATACTGGTTCACTTCGGCTCGCGAGGCCGACCCAATCGCCCTCACCTTTGCGGCAAAGGGGTTCCAGGCAATCGTCGTCGATTACAGCACAAAGAACACCGCCGAAAAGGCGCATTATCCCCAGCAGCTTCTCGAAGGAATCGCCGCCATCGACTATTTAAGAAAGCACGCTGACGAGCTTAACATCGACCCGAAAAAGATTTCGGTTATCGGCTTCTCTGCCGGCGGTCACATGGCAGGAATGATGGGCACCCTTTACGGCGAAAAGGTTGTTTGCGACACCTTTAACGTCACTCCCGAAGAGGTTCGTCCCGATGCAATGATTCTCTCCTACGCCGTTCTTTCGAGCGGTCAGTACGGACATCGCGGCTCCTTCTCGTGTCTGCTTGGCGATGAAATGGCCGCTGACGAAAACAACTTTAAAAAGGTTGACATCATCGAAAACGTGACCGAAAATACACCGCCTGCATTCCTCTGGACCTCATACACCGACGACTGTGTACCGCCTCAGAACTCGCTTATGATGGCCACAAAAATGCTCGAAAAGGGCGTAAAATGCGAGCTTCACATGTTCCGCGAGGTATGGCACGGCGCTTCACTTGCCGACCACTCAATCATTTCCGACCCGAACAGCGTTTCTTGGGCATGGGGCTACAACCGTCCCCACGTTGCTCATTGGGTTAAGCTCTGCCTCGAATGGCTCGACGAGGAGCTTCAGCTCGGCTTTAAATTATAATTAGAAGAGAGATTTTTTAATGGAATATCTTTACGACCTACACGTTCATTCGTCCGAGTGCAGTAAATGCGCCCATTCGACCCTTATCGAAATGGTAAAAGCGTATAAGGATGCGGGTTATGCCGGATTTGCGATTACCAACCATTTTCTGCGCGGATACAGCTGGATTCCCGCCGAATATACCTGGGAGCAAAAAATGCACTGCTACTGGGACCCGTATATCGAGGCAAAGAAACTTGCCGACGAGCTTGACATCGACCTGCTTTTTGGCATCGAGGAGAATTACGGAATGGGACAAGAGGTGCTTTTCTACGGAATCGACCTCGACTTTCTGCTGGCTAATCCCGACATGTGCGACATTCCGATTGAGCAGCTTTGTAAAAGAGTACGCGCTTACGGCGGGTTTTCCTCCCACGCTCATCCCTTCCGTGACCGCGACTATATCCCAAAAGATTACAAGCGAATGGACATTTCCTACCTTGACGGACTCGAAATTTACAACGCGTCGAATAAGAATCCCGAAAACTTACAGGCCGAGGAGCTGATGAAGGAAGCGGGACTCAAATTCACCGCCGGTTCGGACAATCACATGACCTGGTCGCTCGAACGCGGAAACGTTGGCGGACTGATTTTTGACCACCGAATCCGCACGTCAAAGGAGCTTTGCGACGCGCTGAAAAGCGGCGAAGGCAGGTTGTATAAAAAGGAAGCCGACCGCTGATTTCGGCAACATAAAGAACCGCCAATTTGATAGCGCAACGCCCATTTTGGCAAACGAAAAAACGCCAATTTGACCGCCGGATGCCCATTTTGGCAAAAAAGAATAAAAAACACCGCTCTGGAGTATTATTCAGGGCGGTTTTTTATTCGGCTATGTGTTGACCTTTCGACATAATTTGATATAATTTTTATATAATGGTGGTTTATACCCACCAAAAAGAAGAAAAAATTGCGGCATTTTATAAAAACCAGGGGGTTTTTCTGATGAAAAAAATTATAGCGCTCCTTCTCGTCCTCGCGACAACCTTTCTCGTTTCGTGCGGCTCGGAATTTTCCGAAATGGAAGATGTTTTAAACGAGCTTAACTCCTTTGAATACGAAGCACCCTCTTCGTCGTCAAACAATACGTCGTCCGAAACCACGTCGTCGGGCAGTATGAAGCTGACCTTCCTCGGTGACTGCCTCGTTTCTACATATAAGGGTGGCGAAACCAAGGGCACCTTTAACTGGTATGCAAAGAATTATCCTGCCACCTACTTTTTCGAAAAGGTGTACGATACACTTTCCGCCGACGACTACACTATAGCAAACTGCGAAACGGTACTCACCGACCGCACACTCACACCGCGTAACAAGGGTACGGGAAGTCGCGTTTTTTGGTTCTATGGTCCGAGCGCAAATGCAAAGATTTTTACTGCTGGTAGCGTTGAAGTCACCGGCGTAGTTAACAATCACATGAAGGACTACGGTCAGGCGGGGTACGAGGATACCCTTGCCGCTCTGAAAAAGGAAAATCTCATCATCGGCGATTATAACAAGCCGGTTTATCTCGAAAAGAACGGCATCAAGGCGGCAATTATGTTCGTCAATCTGTGGTCGCTTGGCGATGCGGATACGATTATTGCCAATATGAAAAAACTTGATGCCGACACCGATTATAAGATTATTTATTTCCACGGCGGAGTCGAAGCCACAAACTACCCCGAGCAATGGAAGGTAAACGCCTGCCGCAAGCTGATTGACTCGGGAGCAAACTTTGTAATCGGTATGCACCCACACGTTTTACAGCCGATGGAGGAATATAACGGCGGAGTTATCGTGTATTCGCTCGGCAACTTCCTCTTTGGCGGAAACACCGCACCAGTAAAGAATACGATTATGTATCAGGTCGAGCTCAAAAAGGGCAGCTTTACACATAATGCTATTCCCTGCCAGGTGTATTCGGGCAGCCGTAATAATTGGCAGCCCTGCTATCCCGAAACCGAAAGCAGCCGTCAAAAGACACTTGACCTGCTGGTAATGACCGACAAGCGTTATTCGGGTTCGCCGTCGAGCAATACGTCGAGCGAAACTCCAAGTGACACGTCAAGCCCCTCCTCAAGCGGCTCCTCGAGCGAAACTCCAAGTGACACGTCAAGCCCCTCCTCAAGCGGCTCCTCGAGCGAAACTCCAAGCACCGCGCCGAGTGACACTCCGAGCACCACACCAAGCGAAACTCCTCCACCGACCACTCCTGAATCAGCGGAAGAATAAAATAACCGTTAAAGCTCATACAAAAAAACCACTCGTTTTGGTGAACTTGTCAAGTAAAAGTAGACAGTAAAAACCACCAATTACTCAAACCCTTGTTCGATTCTATATTGAACAGGGGTTTTGTAATTAAGTTTGTAAGAAAGTCTTTCGTTATTGAAGTAATGGACA
>JAFOCB010000023.1 GCA_017381515.1 Clostridia bacterium
AGAACAACATCGGGCAGATCGTCTTTTTCTCTGAAGACAGCTTGCTCGAAAGAATTTCCGCTGTTGAACTTTTAGAAGAACTTGAAGAAAGTATCAAGAAAAAATGCAGCGGTTTTTCCCTTGTGTATCAACCGCAGATAAGCGCAGAGGATTATTCTATTATTTCGGCAGAAGCATTGCTTAGATTCGAATCCAAAACAAAGGGACAGATTTTTCCCGACCAGTTTATTCCTGTGCTTGAACAAACAGGGCTTATCAACGAGGTGGGTATCTGGGTTGTGAATGAAGCGCTACGCAAATGTAAGCAGTGGCGTGAATTTATACCGGATTTTAAAATCAGTGTTAACATTTCACCGAAACAATTGGAAAAGAAAAGGATAGCCGCACAAATTACAAGGCTTCTTACAAAGCATGGTCTCCCCGGAGAAGCTCTGATTCTTGAGATTACCGAATCTGCTCAATTGGATGAAAACGAGGACGTTTATGCCATTTTAACAAAACTCCGACAGGTTGGAATTCAAATTGCAATTGATGATTTCGGCACAGGCTATTCTAATCTTGGCAATCTGAAACACCTTCATGCAAACATACTTAAGGTTGATCGTGTATTTATTCGTGACATTAAGGAAAACGGATACAATTACAATCTCATACATAATGTTATCGAATTTGCAAAATCAAACTCATTAAAGGTGTGTTTAGAAGGTGTCGAGAACACATCTGAGTTGATTGTTTTATCCGGTTTACAGCCCGACATTTTCCAAGGATATTTATTTGACAAACCTTGCTCTGCAGATATGCTTGAAGCAAAATATTTTATCAGCAATACTGAGGAATATGCAAAACGATTAGAACGATTTGATAAGCTTGGAAAAGAAAAAAGACATGCACCGCTTGTTAACATGGAAATGAAAACAATTTTGCGCGGTATAAATGTAGGCTTGTGGATTATTCACATTAACGCAAAAACCGGCGAAGGCGAATTGTATACCGATGAAACTATGAGAAGACTGTTAGGCGTTGCCGATGATATTGCCCCGAACGAGTGCTTCAAGCATTGGCAAAATAACATCGATAAAGAGTATCGCGTAGCAGTAGACAATATGATTCATGATATGGCTGAAAGCAATACTGTTATTCAGGTCGAATATCCATGGCATCATCCGCAAAGAGATACGGTTACTGTCCGTTGCTCCGGAAGATGTGTTGAGAAAAATCATGAAGTTATCGTTTTCGAAGGTTTCCACCGTGTAATCAGCGATTTCTAAAATTAAAAACATACCCGCAGGCAAAAATGTTTGCGGGTATGCTTCATTTACTGGCAATGTTAAATTCATTTTATGGTATAGTAAAGGGCGACAACCCGAATGTGTTACATTCAGGTTGTCGCCTTTTTTGTTTTATAATATATCTTTCTTTTTGAGTTCTTTTTTTATTTTGCTAAGCGCCTTGCGGTATGTTTTATCAGCAGTATCGGGTGAAGCTAAGCCGTGATCTATAGCTATGTCAATAAACGCATCTTCGGGTATGGGTTTACGTGTTGGTTTGCCGTCCTCATCCAAATCGTCTTTATCGTAATAATGAGTAGCGTAACACTCCATACAAAAGCCAAGGTGTGCAGACACCATTGCTCGTTCACGGTAATTAAGGTTTTCAAAAGCCATCATAACTGCTTCGGTTCGTTCTAAGTTAATGAATATCTTGTCAGGTTCGGAAGAACTGTCGTGTGCAACTTCTTCTCGGCTTTCCTCACTATCC
>JAFOCB010000161.1 GCA_017381515.1 Clostridia bacterium
AAGACGACACAAGAACGACACTACTCCCGCACTAAACAAACCACCACCCCACGCCAACGCCGCCCCAAACAACCCCACGCCAGCGCCACCCCACCACGCGGCTGCGCCGCCTGCGGCGGCTTGCCGAATCCCGCGCTCGCTGCGCTCGCGAACGATGCCGCTCGGCGGCGCCCCCCCCGACGCCGCAAAAGTGTATAGAAAATGCAAGAAAAATAAATTTTTCTCTCTAAAAATTTGCAATTGTGAAAAAAAAGCAGTATCTTTGCCGCGGTTTAACAAAAATTTTCTTTTTCTATGGCAAAACAATCAGGTATTCATCAGTTACGCGGTAAGATTCGCGGGATGAGTTATTATCGCCAAAAAGGCGTAAAGGATGGTTTGGCTCGTCAAATTAATGACGGAATGTCCAAACGAGTAAAAGAGGACGTGGGTTATCTCAATACCCGCTTAAACGCGCGCGAGTTCGGCAGCGCTGGTTCATTCGCAGGTGCGGCTATTCGTGCCATCAGTGAACGCCAACGCACCATGCTTAAGGACTTTGCGACTGGAAATCTCGCAAAGGCAGTTCGAGATGTTATCATTCAAGACACTACCCATCCATGGGGGGAGCGCAATTTGACAGGCACGGCTTGGCAAGCTGAAATGCTTGCACGTATTAGTAGCTACGCTAAAAATGACTTTTCTTCGTATGTTGGTGGTAATTGGTTAGTAGATGTTTCATCAGGAGATAACGGCATCGAATGGGCGAACTCTTCTTCATTGCCAGCTGGATGGGGTTCTCTCCTCGCTGCTAAAGGTGCGACTGGTGCGTATATTGATATGTATTCTTACCAAGTCGAGTTGCAAGAGTTTGCAGGAACCTCCGACAAAGGTTTCAGCGAGACCGCACTTGTACAAAGCGCGGATTTGAAAATCGGCGAAGCTGATGAATTTGACGGAGTTGTATTTTTAGCAAGTCAATTTGACGGCGCAAATGCAGCAAACAAAATGCAAGGTTTCTTGGTTGTGGTACGCCCTTACCAAGAGGTTGGTACTCAAAAGTACATCCGCCAAGAACTTTGCACATTTGCAATCTTTGGTGTTGGTGTCGCACAAAACTAACTAGACTATGGCAAAGCAACGCGGACCGCACCAATTAAGCGGCAAAATCAACAATTTGTGTTACTACACGCAAAAAGGAGTGCGAGGTGGTTTGGTTCGCCGTATCAATGACGGAATGAGTGAGCGGTTGAGAGTTGGCGAAGAATTTGCCAACACTCGCCGCGCAAATTCCGTTTTTGGTATGTGTAGCATGTTTGCAGGGCAAATCTTGAATCAAACAAACGCAAGAAATATCTATTTATTTCGCGCGGATCGTCAAGCCATATTCACAAAAAAACTTTTTGAGTATTATAAAAGTGAGTGGGGTTTTGATACAAATAATACATTTACTAATAGTCAAAAATTTCAAACCTTTTTGGCGCGTACATTTGACGATTTAGTAAAAAATAAGTTTTCTAATTTTTTTGCACCAGTCCCCGATTCATTCCAGGCAGAGGATGTCGATTATTCTTTACCTTTTTTTCTTTCGGTCAATGAGTTGACAAGTTTTTGCAACTCTATTGGTTGTATAGGTGTGAGTATAAATTTTAATGGGGCATTTAATTTATACCCACCATTTAGAGAAGGCGGGGAAGGTAGTTTCGAATTAGGAGCACTTAATCCACCACGTTACCGCCCCTATAATTTCAATTGGTATTTGGGAGATGACGAGTTCGAATTGGTCCGCCCAATGACTTTGTGGGATGATGGCATAAATCTTGCTTTTATAAAAATCACACCTATAATATCGGAAGTAGGTGGGCGTGTAATTTTGTCACAATCGAAAGCAATTTGTAAAATGTTCACTATTTATTTCTAACAATGGGAGCAAATGTAAAAAGAGCAATAATTTACCTAATCGGTGCTTTTGCTACCGCTTTAGGAATTTTGTGGGGTATGTCTAGTTGCACATTATCGCGTACAATTACGACTACCAGCGAGAGCCACACAAGAGGCGATACCGCTATTATTATTCAGTCGAAGACGATAGAAAGTTATCACGGGTCGAAGGATATGTAACAAACGGCTCGAATAGTAAAAAATCACCATCTTTCAAAAGATGGTGTTTTTTTGTGTAGAGCCGCGGTGTATGGGGTTGTGTGTGCGTTTGGTATATGGGGCGGGCAGAATTGGCGGGGGGGGGGTACCCCGCCAAGAGCAGGGGAAACACCGCCGAATTGGGCGGGTAATAGCAGGGGTCGGCGGCAACGCCTTATGCGGGAGCGCAGGCGGCGGGGGGAGGGTACCCCGCCAGCCGCGCAAACGCACATAAGAGCCGCCCCGAGCGCGCCGAGCGTAGCGAGGGAACGCGTGTTGCGCGCGCGAGGTCTAGGGAGCGACAGCGGAACGGCGGCGTAATAACCCCCAGCGAGGCGCACGAAGTAGCCGAGCAAGGGCGGCGCACGTAGTAGCCGCCCCAGCGCGGCGCACGAAGTAGCCGCGCAGCGCGGCGCACGAAGTAGCCGCGCCAATGCTACACCGCGCAGCCGCACCCCCCATGGGGGTGCCCGCTCGGCGGTGGTGCGGCAAAGCCGCACGGGGGGCGCCGCCGAGCGGCATCGTTCGCGAGCGAAGCGAGCGCGGGATTCGGCAAGCCGCCGCAGGCGGCGCAGCCGCGTGGTGGGGTGGCGCTGGCGTGGGGTTGTTTGGGGCGGCGTTGGCGTGGGGTGGTGGTTTGTTTAGTGCGGGAGTAGTGTCGTTCTTGTGTCGTCTT
>JAFOCB010000162.1 GCA_017381515.1 Clostridia bacterium
AACGATGCTCTGCATGATTTCTTCCTGGATTTCTGCGTTGATTTTTCTGCCATCCTCATAGTACTGGGTACAAGCTTCGGTAGAAACTGTGAAGCCCTGAGGAACGGGGAGACCGATTTTGGTCATTTCGGCAAGGTTAGCACCCTTACCGCCGAGGAGCTCACGCATGTCAGCGTTACCCTCTGAGAACAGGTAGCAATACTTTTTTGCCATGTGATATTTACCTCCTAAAAATAGATAACAAAGTTAAAAAGTGATACTCGGCGGCTTGTCCGCACGCAATATCTTTCATATTATAACAGACATTAAAAAATTTTTCTACATTAAATTTATGATTTGATGGTATTTTTTTCAACAAAGTTATGTCGCGTAAAGCCCGAATTTTAGTGACTTTCGCTTATTTATTGTATTTTTGCCGAGAAAAAGGGATAGAATGTGCTTGAAAAAGATGAAATAATCGGTCATAATGTAAAGTGGATGATAATTGGAATAAAAATCTCATTTATGTATAAAAATTCATTAGGGGAGTCACTATGTTTTTTGGTAAAAAGAAGATGGGAACAGGAAACGTTGATTACATAATCGTCGGGCTTGGAAATCCGGGCGGCGAATACGAGGCAACTCGTCATAATGCGGGCTTTATCGTTATTGATATGCTCGCTGAGGAATGTTCGTGCGCGGTGACAAAGCTTAAATTCAAGTCGCTTTACGGCACGGCTCAAATCGGGGACAAAAAGTGTATTCTCATGAAGCCGCAAACCTATATGAATAATTCGGGCGAAGCGGTCAGAGATGCCGCCGCATTCTATAAAGTTCCTGCCGAAAGAATAATCGTCGTGTCGGATGATATTTCCCTCGACGTCGGTAAACTTCGCATAAAGCGAAAGGGTAGTGACGGCGGTCACAACGGACTAAAAAGCATAATTTATCAGATTCAAAGTGACAATTTCGCCCGTATTAAAATGGGCGTGGGAAAAAAGCCGCATCCCGAATACGACCTTGCTGCGTGGGTACTGTCGCGTTTCAAAAACGACGAGGTCGAGCCGCTTAAATCGGCGGCAAAAAATGCCTGCGACGCTATAAAGCTCATCGTCGGTGAAAAGATTGATATGGCGATGAATAAATTTAATTCGTGATTGCATAATTATACCTGAATTTTAAGGAGAAAGGAGACCGTTTATGCAGTTTATATCGGCGCTAATGGGCAAATTGCCCGAATACCGCGAGCTGAAAGGGGCGCTTGCCCATCTCGGCTTTCCTGCCGCTGCGACGGGCCTTTCTCATATTCATAAGGCGGTGCTGATAAAATCGCTTTGTGAGGAGCTCGACCGACGGGCTCTCGTTATTGCCGCCGACGAAGCCGAAGCATCCCGCTTTTGTGACGATTTGACGGCGCTCGGAGTGAATGCCGTTTACTATCCGTCGAGGGACTACACCTTCCGTGACATAGCGGGATTTTCTCGCGAATACGAGCACATGCGACTCGGCGCTTTGCAGAAAATTGCCGACGGCGACTATACCGTCTGCGTTGCGAGTGCGGTAGCGGCTTGCCAGCTTACTTTGCCGAAGGAGGAGCTGTGCGCCCATACCTTTACTGTAAAAAATGGTCAGGAGCTACCTTTGGACGAGATTTTGGCGCGACTTATTTCGGCTGGATATATCCGCGCAGATATGGTTGAGGGTGTCGGTCAGTTTGCCGTCAGGGGAGGCATACTCGACCTTTTTCCACCCCAGATGAAAAATCCGGTACGAATCGAATTTTGGGGTGACTCGGTCGATTCGGTAAGCTTATTTGATAAGGAAAGTCAGCGTCGTACCGATGTGCTTGACGAGGTGATTATTCCCCCCGCCTGCGAGGTCATTTTCGCCGACCGATTTGTAAAAGAGGTCGAAAAGTTCGCCTCTAAACTAACCAAAAAAAGTGAACTTGCAAAGGAAAAGCTCGGTCTCGCTACACTTGCGGCGAGGTCGGGAGTCTTTCCTCACAGCTTTGATAAATACCTGCCGCTTGCCTATAAAAATAGCGAAACGATAATTGATTATATCGGTGACGAGCTTATATTCCTCAGCGAATATAATAATGCCAATGAGAGCTTGCGCAGCTTTTTTATCCAGCAGCGTGAGGATTTGGAGCTTATGTTTGAGGACGGCACGCTGACAAAGGGGCTTGACCGCTTCACCCTCACCAAATCCGAGTTTTTCTCCCTTATCGGTGGCAAAAACTTGGTTTATACCGATACCTTTGCGAGGGGTAGCTACGGCACCGAATTAAAAACGGCGGTCGGCTTCCATCTGCGCCAAACTACCTCGTGGCGCGGCTCGGTGACACAGCTTGCCGACGATATTGAGCCGATGCTCAAATCGGGCTATTCGGTGGCGATTCTCGCCGGAAATAAAAAGGCGGCACAGAATCTTGCCGACGAGCTGAACGACCGCTCGATTGATGCCGCATTTCTCGATAATCCGCCATTTTTGCGTGAAAAAGGGGTAACGGTAACTCTGGGCGCTCTGTCATCTGGCATTGAAAGCACCGAGGGTAAATTCGCCGTTATTACACGCGATAAGTACATGGGAGCAAAGCCGATTTCCCGTCGCAAGTATAAAAAAGGTGAGCAAATCAACGGAATTGAGGAGCTGCACCGCGGCGATTATATCGTTCATGTTGCCCACGGAATCGGCATTTTCGACGGAATACACAAGATTGCGAATGATGGAATTACAAAGGATTATATTAAGATAAATTATGCCAAGCAGGACGTTTTGTACGTGCCCGTAACCCAACTTGACTTGGTATCGAAATATATTGGCAACTCGGCTGATGGCGCGGTGAAGCTAAACCGACTTGGCGGTGAGCAGTGGCAAAAAACTCGCTCACGAGTAAAATCGGCGGTAAAGAATATGGCCCGTCAGCTCATAAAGCTCTATTCCGAGCGAATGGCGGCAAAGGGATATGCCTTTATGTCCGACACCGACATCCAGTCGGATTTCGAGAGCCGCTTTGAATATGACGAAACCGACGACCAGCTTCGTTGCATAAACGAGATAAAGGATGATATGGAGAGGGCAGTGCCGATGGACCGACTGCTTTGCGGAGACGTCGGCGTGGGAAAAACCGAGGTTGCGCTCAGAGCCGCCTTCAAGTGCATTGCCGAGGGCAAACAATGCGCCCTTTTATGCCCGACCACCATTCTCGCCTGGCAGCATTACCAGACGGTTTTGCGTCGAATGGAGGATATGCCGGTCGAGGTCGAGCTTTTATCCCGATTCAGAACGGCAAAACAGCAAACAGCCATTTTAAGCCGACTCAAAAAGGGTCGCGTTGATATGATAATCGGTACCCACCGACTTGTTTCAAAGGACGTCGAGTTCAAGGATTTGGGACTGGTCATAATTGACGAAGAGCAACGCTTTGGCGTCGAGCAAAAGGAACGGTTAAAGGAACTTTGTCCGTCGGTTGACGTGCTTACCATGTCGGCTACACCCATTCCGCGTACCTTGAATATGGCTATGTCGGGGCTCCGCGATATGTCGTCGATTGACGAAGCGCCGAATGACCGCCAACCCGTTCAAACCTATGTCGTCGAGCACGACCTCGGCGTAATAGTTGACGCCATAAATCGCGAAATTCGACGTGGCGGTCAGGTGTATTACCTGCACAATCGTGTCGAAACCATTTCACTCGCAGCGGCAAAGTTAAAGCAGCGAATCCCCGATTGCAACATCGGTATTGCCCACGGAAAGATGGGCGAGGAGGAATTGAGCGAGGTTTGGCGAAAACTTATCGAAAGAGAAATTGACATTTTGGTTTG
Source organism: Clostridia bacterium (assembly GCA_017381515.1). GTDB lineage: Bacteria > Bacillota > Clostridia > Oscillospirales > Acutalibacteraceae > UMGS1976. The sequence goes on from JAFOCB010000162.1 coordinate 3,810, forward strand.
TACCACTATAATAGAAACAGGGGTAGATGTACCGAATGCCAATACCCTTATTATTGAGGATGCCGACCGATTCGGACTTTCCCAGCTTCATCAGCTGCGAGGCCGCGTAGGTCGTTCACCGCGACGAGCGTATGCTTATCTGACCTTCCGTGGCGGAAAGTCAATGACTGAAATTGCCAGAAAGCGACTCGAAGCAATACGCGAATTTACCGAATTTGGTTCGGGGTATAAGATTGCCATGCGCGACCTTGAACTTCGCGGAGCGGGTAACCTGCTCGGTGGTGAGCAGCACGGACACATGGATTCGGTGGGTTACGATATGTATTTGCGGCTCCTTGCCGACGCCGTCAGCGAGGAAAAAGGGGAAAAGCCGACATCACTTATCGAGTGTACGGTTGACCTGCCGATAACCGCTCATATCCCCGAGGATTATATCCCTGACCTGCCGCAACGACTCGGAATTTACAGACGCATAGCCGATATTCGCAGCGTCGAGGATTCGGAGGACGTAATCGACGAGCTTTGCGACCGATTTGGCGACATACCGCCGTCGGTTAATGGACTGGTAAAGGTCGCTTTGCTCCGAAATCGAGCAGCGGCACTCGGAATAACCGAGGTGCAGTATCGACTCGGCGCAATAAAGCTTTATCCCGTTAATCTGGATATGCAGCTTGCGGCATCACTCAGCGCGAAATATTCGGTGCGATTCGCCGTTGGCGCAGGGTCAAAGCCGCATTACAGCTTGGCAGGTAAATCGCGACAAAAGCCGCTTGATTTGATGGAGGAGATACTTTCCGCCGCAGAGCAGGCAAAAAAGCAAATTGATGGTTAAAAATAGCCCTAACAGGCGTAAATAATATTTTCAAAAGGTGAATGAAATGAAGGAATTTTTCAACAACAACAAAAAGTCGGTAATCACTTTTCTTTGCGCAGTAGGAGTAATTGTTGTATGCGCAGTTGCCGGTACGCTTCTCAATCCCGAGGATGAGGACGCAGGAAAGATTAGCAACAACGACGGCTCAACAGCCACCGACGTTTCGGCTCAGGAGTATGAAGTGGTTGACGGAAACGAGCTTAATTTCGCTTCATCCGAAGCAGAAGTTGAATCGGTTGCCGAATAATTTTTATAAAAAAGGAATGTGACGCATGGAGGTTAAGAAGGGCGGCTTTTTTGACCGCTTTACCGACCGTGTAATAATTCTTTCAGCGGTGCTGTGCGTCTTTTTGCCGAGCATACTTTCGTTTGTTGTCGAGGCGGCGCTTGTCACATCGCTGATAATAAATCCCCGCACGAGAAAAATGATTTTTTCGTGTGGGCTTTGCTATTGGCTTTTGCCGATTGCCCTCGCATCAATAATTCCGCCGATATTTTATCGTAACTACGTCGGAATTATCGGAGGCGTAGGGCTTGTTTTGTTACTGACCTTCGGTATTTATTTAAAAAAGGCAATCACCCCCGATATATTCGAGGAGGGAATAAAATTCGCATCAGCGGCCAGTGTAATCGTCACCTTTTCCGCTATATGCGAAAGGGTAGCGTATGCCATTTGGCCGACACTTTCGATGAACAAGGATTTGCGCTGCGCAGGTGTGTTTTTTAACCCGAATATGTTTGGTACGGCGGTCACCTTTGTTATTCTTGCCGCACTTTATAAAATACTGACGTCGCGTGGTGACAGGCGAATTTATACGGTTGTGATTGTAGCCAATCTCGTCAGTATGGCTCTTTGCGGCTCGTTGCTTGGAATGGCGGAGCTTGTTTGCGGAGTTTTCTTTCTGCTCCTGTTTAACAAGCGGTGGAAATGGGTTTTTGCTTTTGTTGGTCTGGGCTTGGTTGCCCTTGCCGCAGTTTTTGCCTATCCGAAGTTGCTGCCGCGACTTTTCGAAGCAAGCGAATCCTTTAATTTGCGCTACCGAGTATGGCAGCTTGCCGTTTATCTGTTTAAGCAAACGCCGATTTTTGGTCGTGGCGTCTTGACCTATATGATGGAAAGTCCGAAATACGCATCAGCCGAGCTTGGCTTTGACGTGTGGGTTACCACCTGCGCTCACAGCTTGTTGCTTGACGGATTGTTGTGCCTAGGAATTGTCGGCACCTCGCTTGTGTCGGGCTTCGTTATCCACTACTTTATCCCGATTATAAAAAATGTCGTAAAGCGCATAAATCAGCCGACCGTCGCGCTCGGTTTGGCGATGACGATGGGCGTACTTTTCCACGGCATATTTGACGAAACGGTTGCCTGGCCACAGTTAACTGTTCTGTTTTTATTCATTTTATCTGGCGCATTTTTACGAAAGAAAGACTAATCGATAAAATCAAAAAAGGTTGAGGTAAAATCCTCAACCTTTTTTAATTTATTCCTAATAAAAGCGATTTTATGCTTTCAGCGGTTTCGGTTTCGTTTGCGCCGCTTACGGTGAATTTGATTTTATCTCCGTTTTTTATTCCCAGCCCTATCACGGCAAAGAGCTTTTTTGCGTTGACCGTTTTACCGCTTTTTTCGAGGGTAACCGTGCAACCCGATTCGACCGCTACCTGAATCAATCGACTGGCGTCATACGCTTTCAGACCCTCGTCAGCCCTCATCGTGTATTCAAAAATTTGCATAATTCAAAACACCTCTTTTTTGAATATAATATGTAAAATCCCTTTCGTTATTTATATAATTTTTTTAATAATTTTATGCGTATATTTTCGAAATAATTTCTCATAATAACAGCGTAGTCCAATCAGGGAGGTATATCGACATGATGAAGGCTAACAAGTCCATCCAGTGCACAGTAGCAAGCTGTAAGCATCATTGCAACAATGAAAATTACTGTTCGCTCGACTGCATTATGGTAGGAACCCACGAGTGCAATCCTACAATGGATCAGTGCACCGACTGTAAGTCCTTTGATCTGAAACAGTAGTTTCAGGAATTATCAAAGGCGCAAACCCCCGATCAGCGTATTTTCTACGCATCGGGGGTTTGTTTGCGTGAATGAAATGCCGCTGACGGAACGTAAATGGTAGGTGCAAATTACTTGCACGATATATAATATGAAAGGTCGGCATATCCTGACACATAAAAGAGCTGTAAAAAGACTGACAATTTCTTGACAATTAGGATCAAATGAGAGATAATAATAGTATATTTACATAGATTTGTAGAGAGGTGGAAGAATTCAAGGTGAGAGATAACATTTCTATGTCGGTTATTCGCCGTTTACCGCGATACTACCGTTTTCTCGGCGAATTAAAGAAACAGGGACTTACACGAATTTCATCAAAGGGACTTGCCGAAAGAATGGGTCTCACCGCCAGTCAGATTCGCCAGGATTTGAATTGCTTTGGTGGATTCGGTCAGCAGGGCTATGGATATAATATCGAATTATTAGAGCATCAAATTGCCGAAATTCTCGGTCTGACGAATCGTTTCGGCTGCATAATCATCGGCGCGGGAAACCTTGGTCGAGCCATTGCAACCCACATGAATTTCGAGGATAGAGGATTCCATCTTTCTGCCATTTTTGATAAGAATGAGTCACTTGCAGGACGTCTTGTTGCCGGAATGCCGATCAGACATATTAGCGGACTCGACGAATTTTGCCGCAGTGAAAAGCCGAAGGTAGCCATGCTTTGCGTACCTCAGGAGGCGGCAGAAGCGCTGGGAAATCAGCTTGTCCGACTCGGAATAAAAGGAATTTGGAATTTCAGCCACTACGACTTTGGCGAAATGGACGGGGTTGCGGTCGAAAACGTGCATCTGGGTGATTCGATGATGACCCTCTGCTACCGAGTAAGCGAATTGCAAAAATAAATGTAAAAAAATGGGACGGTAAACGAGAAATAATTATTTGTCGTTACTGTCCTTTTTTGTCTAAAAAAGGGGAGAGGAAAAATGACCAAAAAGGAACGAGCCGCCGAGATAATGCGTTTGCTTTGGGAGGAGTATCCCGAGGCGGAATGTCAGCTTAACTATTCGGCACCTCACGAGCTGCTGATTGCAACGCGGCTTTCGGCTCAATGTACCGACAAGCGCGTGAATATGGTCACTCCTGCGCTTTTTGACCGCTATCGTTCGGTTGACGAATTTGCCGAAGCCGACGTAAATGATGTTGCTGAATATATCAAATCCTGCGGACTTTATAAGACAAAGGCAGCCGACATCGTATCAATGTGTCAAAAGCTGCGAGACGATTTTAACGGAATTGTGCCCGATAATATGGAGGAGCTTCTTTCCCTTTCTGGTGTCGGAAGAAAGACGGCAAATCTCATTCTTGGCGATATTTATAAAAAGCCGGCGGTCGTTGCCGATACCCACGTAATTCGCATCAGCGGTCTGCTGGGGCTATGCGATTCAAAGGACGCCTTCAAGGTCGAAATGCAGTTGAAAAAGCTGCTTCTGCCCGAATTTTCAAACGATTTTTGCCATCGAATTGTCCTTCACGGAAGGGCGGTTTGCATCGCCAGAACGCCCAAATGTGAAATGTGCGTTTTGAACAAGGTGTGTAAATCTGCACCCAAAATGTGATTGACGAATGTATGTAATTGAGCTATAATTTAGTTAATAAGGAGGCGAGGTAAAATGGACGAAAATAAGGAATTAAATTTCGCCGAAACCGACGCTGAAAATAATATGAATGAACAGAATAATGGAATAAATGCCAATCCTGTGAGCGAAAATGACGAGGCAACCGTATCGGTACAGCCGAATTATGTACCCAATGAAGCACAGGGGCAATACGACTTTACACAAAGTCAACCCAATTTAGCGCCCAACCAAATGAATTTTATGCCTAATATGACTTATAATACACAGCCGGAGATGGTTGAACCGCCGTTCCAGGCCGAGGGACGTCCGTTTCCGCCCGAGTATCAGATGCCGACACAGCCGATGTATTCGCCGATGCAACCCGTTCAGCCGGCTCAGCCCATCGCACCACAACCGATGCAACCCGTTCAACCGGTTCAGCCCATCACACCACAGCCGATGCAGCCCGTTCAACCGGCTCAGCCCATCGCACCGCAACCGATGCAACCCGTTCAACCGGTCGTACCGCAGACGCAGTATGGTCAATCTGTGCCGTTTTATACACAGCAACCCATGCCGACGCAGAGCCAGTATCAGCCCTATCAGAATCAGCAACCCACATATTATCCCAATC
>JAFOCB010000163.1 GCA_017381515.1 Clostridia bacterium
GCAATCACCGACGAAAGCTTAAATCTGCGTGAGGTGGAGCGTACCGAAAGCACCTTTTTCTTTGTCAAAAGGCCAAACAAAATCAACGGGATAAGGAAGATGGCAAACATATACCATCTGACCTTTAACACGTGAAAAATCTCGGAATAAAAGGTGGTAATGGCGTCTCCGCCCATTCCAACGGCAGTAATCGAAAGAAGTGACTGAAAAACAAAACTATACACAACCTGGGTGGAATAAAAGAGGAACAAAAAGGTCAAAAACGCCCACGAAATAATCATATTCACCCTTTTGCCAAAAAGGTTGGTGATAAATATGACAAACAGAGCAAAGGGTATCGAAAATATAACGGGGAAAATAAACTTCCACGTGATTTCGCCAAAAACGTAAAGCTGCATTACCAGCTCATAAAAAATGATTGTCAAGGTATAAAAAGCAAAGGATAACTTCCTTCTCGATATTTCGACAGAAGAAAGAAAAACTTGCTTTTTCAATTTACTGAAAATTTCAGCCACCTAAAATTCACTCTCTTTCGATAAAATACGCCAATAACTCCTCATTTTAAACATACAACTTATTATATATTATAATTATGTCGAAAAAAAGGCAGAAAAATTAACAATTTATTTATTGAAAAACCTGCCAAAACTCATTATAATTAACAATGTTCAATATCTAACTGTTTACTTTCTAACATATTTCGGCTTTCAGGAGGTCAAAAATGGATAAAAAGAATGCCCTCGGATACCATATAAAGTCACTCGAAAGAATGATTTATCACCGACACACCCTTTCGGCTACCCGAAGCTACGTCGATAGCTTGACGGGTACTCACGGCTGGGTTATCCGCTATTTGTACAAAAACAGGGATAACGATATTTTCCAAAGAGATATTGAAAAGACCTTTGGTGTACGCCGCTCAACCGTTACATCAATGCTGCAAATTATGGAAAAAAACGGGCTTATCACCCGCGGCTCGGTCCCCTACGACAGCCGACTTAAAAAAATCACCCCCACCGAAAAGGCACTCGAGCTACACCGTCAAATTTCATCCGAAATCGACACCATCGAAGCCGAGCTTTCGGCAGGACTGAGCGAGGAGGAAATTGCCTCCTTCATCGCAACCATCGAGAAAATAAAGAAGAATTTGCAAAAATAGCATCCCCCATTTTTATATCTCAAAAACATTCTATTGCGAAAGGTCGATAATTATTATGAAACGCTGGTTTAAATATGCCGCCCCGTATAAAAAATTCTTTATCCTCGGGCCGCTTTGCATGATAGTCGAGGTCATTGGAGAAGCACTGATGCCGCGACTGATGTCAACCGTTATCAATGGCTACGACGTCGGCTCGCTGACGGTTGAGCGAAGCATTATCACCGCAATACTGATGATTTTGCTCGCGGTAATGATGCTGCTTGGCGGAGTTGGCGGCGCCTATTTCGGAGCAAAAGCATCGGTCAATTTCGCCGCCGATATTCGCAAGGATACTTATAAAAAAATTCAGCATTTTTCCTTTGCGAACATCGACCGCTTTTCGACCGGCTCACTCGTCACCCGTCTGACAAACGACGTCACCCAACTCCAGAATTTTGTCAATATGCTGCTGCGAATGGCCCTTCGCGCACCCGGAATGATGATTGGCGCGCTGATAATGTCGATTACGATAAATCCATCACTCGCAACCGTTTTTTACGTTTCGATTCCGCTGATGCTCTGCGCAATCGGGCTGATTATCAGCATCTCCTTCCCCCGATTCAAGCGTATGCAGACAAAGATTGACCGACTCAATTCCACCGTACAGGAAAGCGTCACAAACATCCGCGTCGTAAAATCCTTTGTCCGCGAAGAAACCGAAACAAAGCGATTTAAGGAAGCCAATTCCGAGCTTAAAAAATCGGGACTTGCCGCTGTGGGAATTTCGATACTCATGAATCCCGTAACCACCCTTTTTATGAATTTTACGGTTATCGCGGTGCTCGGCTTTGGGTACAAAATCGTACTCGGCGGAGATATGCTTATCGGCGACCTTTCGGCATTCATTACCTACGTTAGCCAGATTCTCTTTTCGATTATGATGGTCACGGTGCTGCTGATGACCTCCTCGCGAGCAATCGCTTCCGCCAACCGAATTTCAGAGGTGCTGGACGAAGCAATCGACCTCTCGGACGAAAATGCCGCGTATAAAGAAAAAGCCGTCGAAAATGGCAATATCGAATTCAAAAATGTTTCCTTCCGCTACTTTAAAAATAGCGAGGAGCGGGTACTTGATAACATAAATCTGACCATTCCGTCGGGGGCTACCGTCGGTATAATCGGCTCGACAGGATGCGGAAAAACTACACTCGTTTCAATGATTCCGCGCCTCTACGACGTAGATGAGGGCGAGGTGCTTATCGACGGCATAAACGTACGCGACTATTCCCTCTATCAGCTTCGTGAAAGCGTCGGAATGGTGCTTCAAAAGAATATTCTTTTCTCCGGCTCGGTGGAGGACAATCTCCGCTGGGGCGACCAAACCGCCGACAAGGAAGCGCTCGTTTTGGCAGCCAAAAATGCCGAAGCCGACCGATTTATCTCCTCATTCGCCGAGGGGTACGAAAAAAATATTGAGCAGGGCGGAATGAACCTTTCGGGCGGACAAAGACAGCGACTTTGCATAGCCCGAGCGCTACTTAAAAAGCCGAAAATCCTCATTCTCGACGACTCGACCAGCGCGGTCGACACCGCCACCGAGCGAAATATCCGTCACGCACTCGAAACCAACCTTTCCGCAACGACAAAGATTATTATTGCCCAGCGCATTTCGTCGGTCAAAAATGCCGATATAATCGTTGTAATGGACGACGGCAAAATCACCGGTATCGGCAATCACGATGAGCTACTTGCCAATAACGAGGAGTACAAGGAAATTTACTATTCACAGATGGAAAAGGAGGATGCGTAAGCTATGGCAAGAAGTTTAGAAAAGCTCAAAAAACAATACACAAGCGTCGCTCCTGATAAAAAAGGCGGTATGATGGGCGGTCACGGACCGGGTGGCCCAGGTCGCCGAATGGGTCCCCGTCCCCAAGGAAAACCAAAAAGCACCAAGCCAACCGTTTCACGACTGCTCAAATACGTCGGTCGGTATAAATGGCGGCTGATTTTGGTCATTTTCTGTATGCTTTTCGGCTCGGTGACGGCTCTGTGCGGCTCATATTTCCTCGCACCGATTATCGACCGCATCACCCTCACCGTCAACCCCGAAGCAAATATCAAAATGACCTATCTCGAAAGGGCTGCCGACAGCGTTATCGAATGGTTAACCGAAACCGAGCTTTTTTCCTCGCTAATGGGGTCAAAGGCGGCGGCAATTACCGTCTATATTGCGGCGGCACTTATTATCCTTTCGGTAATTTATCTCATCGAAATCCTCTCAAACTATCTGCAAAACAGGATTATGGTTTCGGTATCGCAGAATTCGATTGAGCGCATACGAAACGACCTTTTTGAAAGTATGGAAGCACTTCCCCTCGGCTACTTTGACCGCACACCGACGGGTGAGACAATGAGCCGCTTTACCAACGACATCGACAATATCGACGTGATGCTTTCAAACTCACTTACCGGCATCATTTCGGGTATAATAACCCTCGTCGGCACCTTCTTTTTCATGGTATCGACAAGCTGGCAACTTACCCTCGTCACCGTCTTTTTCATCCCCGTTTTCATAAAGGGCGGCGCAATTATCGCAAAGCGCAGTTCAAAGCATTATTCGGCTCAGCAGGCGGCACTCGGCGCAGTAAACGGCTATATCGAAGAAACCGTTTCGGGTCAAAAGGTGGTCAAGGTATTCAACCACGAGGACGAATGTGTCGAGGAATTCGGGCTACTCAACGACGAGCTTCGCGACAAGCAGTTTAACGCGCAGTTTTACGGCGGAATTATGGGCCCCGTAATGGGCAATCTCAGTCAGGTCAGCTACGCGGTTACAATCGGACTTGGCGGCGTGATGATGTGCATTGGCGGATTTACCCCGGGCGCTCTCACCGTCTTTGCCAAGTATTCGCGCCAATTCTCTATGCCGATTAACCAGATTTCGATGCAAATGTCCACCATTTTTGCCGCTCTGGCAGGTGCGGAAAGGGTATTTTCGGTAATGGATGCCCAGCCCGAAGCCGCCGATTCCCCCGACGCAATCCCGATGGGCGAAATCAAGGGCGAGGTCGAGATTAAAAACGTCACCTTCGGCTATCTGCCCGACAAGGACGTGCTTAAAAATATCTCACTCTATGCAAAAGCAGGGCAAAAAATCGCCTTTGTCGGCTCGACTGGTGCGGGTAAAACCACCGTCACCAATCTGCTCAACCGCTTTTATGATATAAAAAGCGGCGAAATCACCATCGACGGCATCGACATTCGCAAATATCGTCGTCGAGACCTGCGCGAAAATATCGCCGTCGTATTACAGGACACCCACCTTTTCACAGGTACTGTAATGGAAAATATCCGCTACGGACGACCCGACGCCACCGACGATGAGGTTATCGAAGCGGCAAAAACCGCCTCTGCACACTCCTTTATAATGCGACTTAGCGACGGCTATAATACGGTTATCGAGGGTGACGGCGCATCGCTGTCCCAGGGTCAGCGTCAGCTGCTCAATATTGCCCGTGCCGCCGTTTCAAAGGCACCCATTCTGGTACTCGACGAGGCGACGAGCTCGGTCGATACACGCACCGAGCGACACATCGAGCACGGACTCGCCCGACTGATGAAAAACCGCACAACCTTTGTAATTGCACATCGCCTCTCGACAGTTCGCAATTCAGATGCTATAATGGTACTCGAACAAGGCGAAATCATCGAACGAGGAAACCACGACGAGCTACTCGAAAAGAAGGGACGCTACTATCAGCTTTATACAGGAGCCGTCGAGCTTGACTAATAAATTCTCGCGCTATTTGAGGAGGAAAAAATAAAAAATGAACGTTAAATGGATGCTAAAAAGAATAAAGAATCTGAACTTTTCGCGAATTCCTACCTTTGTCGAAAGGGTGCATAAAAATTCGGACAAATGTAAACTGTCGATTTATTTCGATATGGCAAGTTGCGCCCTCAAATATGGCGCAGGATACGTCGATTACACCATTTTTGGTATGTACGATATGTCCGCCTCTGAAAGACGTCAGCTCATCACCCGCGAAAAAAATAACAACTACGTAAAGTATCTCAACCCCGCCGAGCATCGCAAGGAATTCTCTGAAAAACACCTGTTTCTCAAGAAATACAGCGACCAGATAGGACGCGATTGGCTCTATCTCCCCGATGCAGACGAAGGTCAGATAGCCGCCTTTTTTGAAAAAAATCCTGTCTTTATGGCAAAGACACTCGACGGAATGTGCGGCAAGGGAATCGAAAAGCTTAATGTAGCCGACTTTGGCTCGGTCGAGGAGCTGAAAGCAAAGCTCGATGCCGATAATCAGCCGCTCGTCGAGGAAATTATTACCCAGCACCCCGACATCAGCCGCATCCATCCCCACGCGATAAATACCGTGCGCATCTGCACCTTAAAGGATGCCGACGGCAACCCTCACATCGTATTTGCTTGTATGCGATTCGGTCGTGGCGAAAGTAACGTCGATAACTTTAACGCAGGTGGAATGAGTGCCGTCGTTGACTTTGAAAAGGGCGTACTCATGGGCAGGGCGATTGATAAGGGCGGTGACCTTTTTGCCGCGCATCCCGACTCTAACGTGACCTTTGACGGCGTCGAAATCCCCTTCTGGAAGGAAGCCGCCGAAACCGTACTGACAGCGGCAAAAATGAGCGAGCATATCCGCTATGTTGGCTGGGATGTTGCCATTACGCCGACCGGACCCGTACTGGTCGAAGGAAACGAATTCCCCGGTCACGACCTATTCCAGCTCCACGGACAGCTCGACGAAAACAAGGGAATTTTGCCCGTCTTTGACGCCATCGTCCCCTACTCCGAGGTCCTCGCAGGCATAAAGAAATAACGCAGCCACAACGCAACACATATAATGTAATAATTAACCCACTCGCAACTGCGGGTGGGTTTTTGACATCTCACAACCAACCGAAGAATTTTTATCCCACACCAACAGTAATTCCCCCCTGCTCCCACACCTTGCAGAAAAATTTTCCCCACATTTTGCAGAACCCCCACACACCTTACCAGCAAATTTTCTCCCACAACTTCCCAACCGAAATTTTCTCCCACCCTATTGACAAAATGCACCCCCGTATGCTACAATACATTTAACAATTAGGTTAAATGTTAAACGAAAAGGAGGAATCACCTTGGCTTTGCAACAAACGCTTCGCGCACTCGCCGACCCAATTCGGCGCGAAATCCTCAATATGTTAAAGGGAGGCCGCCTCTCTGCCGGCGAAATCACCGACAAATTTTCTGTAACGGGAGCGTCGATTTCGCGGCATCTGTCGGTGCTGAAGGATGCCGACCTGATTCGCGACAACCGAGAGGGAAAATTCATTTTTTACGAAATAAACACCTCCGTTTTGGAGGAAGCAATGCTGTGGCTCATCGACCTGAAAGGAGACAGTAACAATGATTAAAAAGAACAAATTAACCCTCGTCATCGCCTCGATTATCACCCTTTTGCCCTGCGTTTTCGGTCTAATTATGTGGGATAAGCTGCCGAATACCATGGCTACCCATTGGGGCGTCGACGGAAATGCCGACGGCTTTAGCTCAAAGCTTTTTGCGGTACTCGGAATGCCGCTGATTATACTGGCGATAATGTTGCTGTGCATACTGATTTCGGCAAAGGATAACCAAAAGGTTGACCAAAATGTAAAGCCGTTTCGACTGATACTGTGGATAATGCCTACCCTTTCCTGCGTAGTGAATGCGATTACCTACTCATTCGCTCTCGGTAAGGATGTAAACATTGGTTTGATTTGGCCCCTGGTGTTCGGCGTAATGTTCACCGCGATTGGCAACTATACGCCTAAAATGAAGCAGAATCGCACCATGGGTATCAAAATCAAGTGGACACTCGAAAATGAGGAAAACTGGAATGCAACCCACCGCTTTGGCGGAAAGGTATGGTTTTACGGCGGATTTGCCGTAATGCTGACGGCGCTTTTGCCCACAATGATAATGATTTGGACAATGTTTGCGATTATGATGCCGCTCGTTTTCGCCCCGGCGATTTACTCCTACATTTATTACAAAAAGCAGGCAAAAAACGGCACCTACGAGGCGTCGAATAAAATAAAACCCCTTTCCAAAAAGGGCAAAATCGCCACTATAATTGCCGTTTCGCTGATACTTTGCGGTGTTGCTGTGCTGATGTTTACCGGCGATGTGGATATAAATTACGGCGACGATTCCTTTACGGTAGAGGCGACCTATTGGAGCGACCTGACCGTCAAATACGCCGACATTGACAGCATCGAGCTATGTGAAAATGCCGATTTCGGCGCGCGTGTTGGCGGCTTTGACTCGGCGCGACTTCTTCTCGGCAATTTCAAAAGTGATTCGCTCGGCAAAATCACCCTCTACGCATATACGAGCAGTGAGGACGCGGTGGTAATTTCGGTCGATGGAAGCAAACTGGTAATCGGCGACACCGAAAGCCAGACGGCAGCCGAAATCTATGCCAAGCTCTCCACTCTCTGTAAATAACGAAAAACTTTATGTGTTTCGAGAATTTGAATAATAAAAACAAAGAATGGCGGTACAGAGATAAACTGTACCGCCATTCTACATAAACATTTGTTATCACGCTTTGTCAAATTTGCGCGTGCTTTTTTCATTACATTTTCTTTTTACCAATTACGTCACCGAGACGGATTCGCGTTTCGACGTCGTTTTTTGTATTTTCGACGATTTTTTCGTCGATTTCGACATCACCGCCGATGAGAAGTATTACCGTCGAGCCGCCAAATTCGAAATAACCCTTTTCCTCGCCTTTTTTAAATTCGTAACCGACCTCGTGATTATTGCGAATCTTTCCGACCATGAGTGCGCCTACCTCAATATGCGCTACCCTGCCGAAATTGTCGGTATCGAGCAAACTGACCATTCGGTGATTGGTCGAGTACGGGTTAAAGTCGCAGGCAATCGGTCGGACTGTATGGAGCAGCCCCTTTATCTCGTAGGAGTCGGCAATTTTACCGCTATCAAGGTAGGAATAACGGTGATAATCGTCAACGCAAAGGCGAAAAACTAGGCACCAGCCACCGTAAAATTGCTCGGCAACCTCATCATTATCGACCAGCGATTCGACCGAATAATGCGAATTTTTAATATTCAGCTTTAACCCTTTTTCAATTTTATAGGCGGAAAGACGACTGTCGGCGACCGAAATCAGCTCATTAGCCGCGCTTTTATCGCAAAAGTCCTTTTTCCTGATAAAAAAGTCGTTAAAGCAACGAAACTCGTCCAGCGACCATTCCGAAACGTCAATATTATTCTTTTTCACAAATCC
>JAFOCB010000164.1 GCA_017381515.1 Clostridia bacterium
CGCTTGAAAACCTTATCAAAAAAGCTTTTGAATACGCAAGCGGTTCGGCTACCTTCGCCTTTCAGGGCGGAGAGCCGACTCTTGCCGGGCTCGATTTTTACCGTAAGCTGCTTGAGCTTGAGAAGAAGTATAACGTAAAAAAAATACCCGTTCAAAACGCCATTCAGACCAACGGTTACATAATCGATGAGGAATGGGCAAAATTCCTTGCCGATAACAAATTTCTTGTAGGTCTTTCAATGGACGGAACAAAGGACATTCACGACTCTCTCCGCGTTGATGCGGCGGGAAAGGGCACTTTCTCGCGCGTGCAGAAAACAGCAAGATTGTTTGAGAAATTTGGCGTTGAATTCAATATTCTTTGCGTCGTCAACAACTTCATCGCGCGCTCTCCGAAGAAGGTTTATGACTCGCTAAAGAGTTATGGGTTTATTCAGTTCATTCCCTGCCTTGACACGTTTGACGGTGAAAAGAAGGTCTTTTCTCTGACACCGGAGCGCTACACGGAGTTCCTTAAAGTAACTTTCAACGAGTATTATAAGGACTTCTGTGTGGGACATCCGATCAGCGTACGCAATTTTGACAACTACATCGGTATGCTTCTCGGCAGACCGCCCGAGAACTGCGCTATGGCGGGTGTTTGCACCTGTTACACGGTCGTCGAGGGTGACGGAAGCGTTTTCCCCTGCGACTTCTATGTTCTTGACAAGTGGAAGCTTGGAAATATAAACGAGAATTCCTTCGCAGAACTTATCACGGGTGAGATGGCACAGAAATTTGTCGGTGTATCTACATACCGCAATGAGGAATGCAAGGAATGCCGGTGGTATCCCCTCTGCCGCGGCGGATGCAGACGCGAGCGCGAGCCGATAATCGACGGCACTCCATCGCTCAACCGCTTCTGCGAATGCTACAAGAAATTCTTCGAGGCTTGCTATCCAAAGATGGAAGAGATAGCGATCAGACTTCAAAGGCAGTACAGATAACAAAATGCACCCGAAAATGGGTGATGTTCTTATCGGAGAATTCGCAAATCAGTTTGCCTTATTTAATCCGCAGTAAACCAATAATCCCCGACAGATTGTCAAAAAATCTGTCGGGGTTAGTTTTATTCTGTTCGGTAAATTGGAATTTGACGGTATTACAACAGCTTTATCTCATTGGCAATCATAGCCACGGTTTTGGCGTTGGTATCAATTTTAATGGTATTGAGTGCTTGATACATCGGTATTCTTGCTATGCTTCGCTCAATTATATCTTCTGAACGGATACCTCTTTCTACATCCATTGCCAATCTTTCACACAGAGTCTTTTCATCCGCTACAAGTGAGACGCATTTCACCTCACAGTTCTGTGTATCCAGCTTCTCAAGTATGGAATCGATAATTCTCTGCTCGTGCATCACCCAACAAAAAATAATATTCTCGTATGCAGAACATTTCAGAAAATTATTGAGTAAGTAACAAATATTATTCGTCACCATTGCTTTTGTTTCATCGGTTACTTGGAACGGATTTGCATCCCAACACCAATCTCC
>JAFOCB010000165.1 GCA_017381515.1 Clostridia bacterium
AATCAATTCGACCATATTTTCCTTTGCTACACTAATGATTTTATCAACCAAACGTTCTTCATTTTTTTCGAAAATAACCTCCTTAGGAAAAGCGAGTGTTTCGCCCTTATCACAAACGGCTATTCCGGTTCGCGCTAATCCCAAATCAGCCGACATTATTATCAATACCTACACCTCACATTGTTTCGGGAGTAGTGATTTTAAGCATATTGAGAACGTTGCAGATAACCTGCTTTGTACATTTGCAGAGGAACAAACGCGCCTTCATAAGCTCACGATCATCACAACGAACGTGACAAGCATTATAGAACTTGTGGAACAATGTTGCAACATCGTATGAGTAACGAGTAATCTTTGACGGGTCATACTTTTTAGCAGACAGAATAATCTCTTCATCGAGAGTAGAAAGCATACGGATAAGTTCCCTTTCCTCACTTGATTTGAGGAGAGTAAGATCAACATTTTTAAGCATTTCGTCAATATTCTCGGTCTCGCCAATATTCTTCATAATACTGCAAATTCGCGCATTGGCATACTGAACGTAGTAAACCGGATTTTCTGACGATTGCTCGATTGCTAAATCTAGGTCGAATTCGAGATGGCTATTCGGCTCGCGAAGGTTAAAGAAGAAACGTGCTGCATCAATCGGGATTTCGTCAAGCAGGGTTTCGAGTGTGATTGCCTTTCCCGAACGCTTTGAAAGCTTATAAGTTTCGCCATTCTTAACCAGACGAACCATCTGCATAATAATAACGTCAAATCGTGTTGAATCAACACCAAGCGCTTCCAATGCAGCTCTCATACGCGGAACATAACCGTGATGGTCGGCACCGAGAACGTCGATGGCAATATCAAACTTACGTTCCTCGAGCTTATTGTAATGATAAGCAATATCGGGAACAACATAGGTCGGCACACCGTTTGCACGAACGAGAACTCTGTCCTTATCCTCGCCGAAGGTGGTCGAGCGGAACCAGACAGCTCCCTCCTGCTCGTAGGTGTGACCCTTTTCGGTAAGTGTATTTACGATGGTATTGATGGCTCCGTTATTGTGAAGTGTGCTTTCGAGAAACCATTTGTCAAATTCGATTCGGTACTTTTTGAGGTCATCGTGAAGCTTCTGAATATTAAGCGGAAGGGCAAAATCGCAAAGTGCCTGCTTTCTTTCTTCCGAGTCGGCATTTACATACTTATCCCCGTGAATTTCTGCAAAATTCTTTGCATGCTGGACAATATCGTCACCAAGATACGCATCCTCGGGAATTTCGACGCTGGAATCGTAAATCTGTAAATAACGCGCTTCGAGCGAAACCTTGAATTTTTCAATCTGATTACCTGCATCGTTAACGTAGAATTCGCGAGCAACTTCGTATCCTGCAAAGTCCATTACCGATGCCAAGCAGTCGCCGATAGCACCTCCGCGAGCATTTCCGATATGCATCGGTCCTGTCGGATTTGCAGAAACAAACTCGATAAGAACACGCTTCTTTTGACCAAAATCAGAACGACCGTAATCGTCACCCTCCTCATCGATATTGAGGAGAATATCGGCATAATATTTGTCATTCAGATAGAAATTCAAGAAACCGGGTCCTGCAATTTCGCATCTGTCAATATAAGTATCGGTAAGGTCAAATCTCTCGCAAAGTGCAGCAGCTATCTTTACCGGCGGCATCCTGAGTGCCTTTGCCCAAGCCATTGCAGCATTAACTGCATAATCTCCATGCTGTCTGTCAGCAGGAGTTTCGACATTGAATGAAGATAACTCGGCATCGGTAGAAAAAACTCCGTCAGCAATCGCCTTATTAGCCGCATTCATTACTATTTCTTTAATATCCGCTTTTGATTTATTAACCGTCTTTGACATTTTTTATTTATACCTCTCTGACTTTTATCGTTACTTTATTTTCGCTTAAAACCGATGCGTTTACATCAAGCGTGTATGACATCGAAATTGTACCGCCACTACCGGTTAAATCATTATTAACCTCGTTACAATACACGCCCAAAAGAATATCGCCAAACTGAGTTCGGTAATGGCACATATTTCTTTCACCCTCGGTCACAATAAGTTTTGACGAACCCTCGCCGTTTCTTGTAATAGTAACCGATTTGTCATTAACCTTTATCATAGTTTTGATAACGGCCGTTTTGTCCTCGGACATCTCGTCATAAAGCAATACCCAACGCCCATTTAACTTCGAGTAACTACCCGTGGTCGTAAGCTCGATATTGCTGGTATCGCCATCGGTTGTAATTTCACTCGAAACTACAAAAATATACTTTTTCTTTTCCATATCAGTATTTTTCTATATCAATCTTTTGCACGTCGAAATCGAGACTCTTTCCAAGCAAAATCTCGGACGTTTGCATAAAGGTTTGTGTGGTATCGCTCACAAAAAAGTGGCTTTCACCCTTTTTCTCGGCAAGCATATCACCGTTTGTCAAGATTTCTTTTACCTTCAAAGCGGCAGCTTCGCCAGTATTTATAAGCGTAACTCCTTCACCCATAACCTTTTTTATTATCGGGGATAAAATCGGGTAGTGTGTGCATCCGAGTATCAGAGTGTCAATATTCTTATCGGTAAACACATCTAAATAACGTCTGACTATTCCTTCGACAAGCGGGTCATTCGG
The DNA here is from genome assembly GCA_017381515.1 of Clostridia bacterium. GTDB lineage: Bacteria > Bacillota > Clostridia > Oscillospirales > Acutalibacteraceae > UMGS1976. Next base: position 2,638 of record JAFOCB010000165.1, read on the forward strand.
GTCAATAAAGCCCGATTCAACAAAAGGAACAAAGAGTGAACACGCCTGTTCAAATACTTGAATATCCTTATCAATTCCGATAATTCTATTTTTATAAGCGTGACTGGCAACAGTTGCAGCTGTACCTATGACACCGATATTTCCGTTTTTAGTCGTTTTTGCCGCCATTTCGGAAGCCGGAGTGACAACCTCAACAAATGGAATATCCAATCCATTAGCCGCATTTGATGCAACCGAGCTAACAGTACCACAAGCTGCAACAATAATCTTTACATCCTTTGATTTTAGAAAGTTTATGTCCTGTTTGGCATATCTGATTATAGTTTCGTTGCTACGGCTGCCGTAAGGTACTCGACCGGTGTCACCAAAATAAACAATGCTTTCGTCAGGTAAATATTTATGTATTTGACTAACTACTGTGAGGCCGCCAAGCCCGGAATCAAAGGCACCGATTGAACCATTATTCATAAATAATCACCTTTCTAAAAATTAAATCTATTTATTATATCACATATCTATTTCAATTTCAAATACAAAAAAATATCGATTTGTGATTAAAAGTCACATTTTTTATTTGTTATGTATTTATTTATTATAATAAATCAAATTCTGATGTAAAGGAAAACTTTTTATATGAAGAATAATATAAGCTACAATTTAAGGGCGCTTCGCGATTCACATAATCTAACTCAGGAAAACGTGGCCGACGTTCTCAATATGTCGCGTTCAACATACGCTTATTACGAATCGGGCACACACGAGCCCTCACTCGAAACTGTCAGCACATTAGCAAAAATGTATAACATTTCCATCGATCAGATTGTAAGCAGCGATTTTGTTCTCAGATCTCCGCAGGTCCCGTATAAAACAATGGAACTTCAATACTTTGACGAGCTGACCGAGGACGAGAGAGAAATTATTTTAAAATTTCGTGTTATGTCCGACGAAAAGAAGGAACAGATTAAAAAACAGGTTGACGAACTTAAATAATTTTACAAACAATCACCGTTTATCAGAAATAAAAGCTGATAAACGGTTTATTTTATGTGTAATTGTTGATATTTATAATAAAAGTGATATAATAGTATAGTTAATAAATTTAAAGGGATGATACATAGTGAACAAGGTCGATTCGTTCTTTAACAGTATAAAGGATAAAAAGGTTGCCTTTTTAGGAATTGGAAAGAGTAACCTGCCGCTCATTTATAAATTTTTAGATAGATATATCGAGGTTTTTGCCTGCGATAAACGTGATGAAGCATCCATTGACCAAAATACCATCGCTTCACTTAAATCAGCGGGTGCAAAACTTTTACTCGGCAACGATTATCTTAAAAATTTGGATGTCGATATTATTTTCAGAACACCGGGAATGAACTACTTTTTGCCCGAGCTTTGCGATGCGAGAGACAATGGTATTGTTGTCACATCCGAAATGGAAGTATTCTTTGACCTTTGCCCGTGCAAAACAATCGCTGTAACCGGCTCGGATGGAAAAACAACCACAACAACTCTTATTGCCACTATTTTAAAAGAGCAGGGATACAATGTTCACCTTGGCGGAAATATCGGCACTCCCCTTCTTCCGATTATTGAGCAGGTGGACGAAAATGATATTGCAGTAGTCGAGCTTAGCTCGTTCCAGCTGATTTCGATGAGAAAGAGCCCCGATATTTCGGTAGTAACCAACGTTGCACCTAATCATCTCGACGTACACAAAACCATGGATGAATATATTGAAGCAAAGAAAAATATTCTCATCCACCAGAACGCATTTTCACGCACTGTGCTTAATATTGACAACGAAATTACTAAATCGTTCGAGAACGACGTTAGAGGTGAAAAAGTATTTTTCAGCTATAATAACAAGGTTAAAAACGGAGCTTTCCTCGATGGTGATATGATTTGCTACGCTGATAAAAACGGCGTCACTGAAATCATGAATAAAAAGGAAATCAAGCTTCCCGGAGAGCATAATGTTGAAAATTATCTGACCGCTATTTCGGCCGTCTGGGGACTCGTTGACATTGATACAATCGTAAAGGTCGCTCGTGAATTCGGCGGAGTTGAACATCGCATCGAATTTGTCCGGGAACTTGACGGAGTAAAGTATTATAACGACTCAATCGCAACAAGCCCTACCCGAACAATAGCAGGACTCAAAGCATTTGACCAGAAGCTGATTGTACTTGGTGGTGGATATGACAAACACATTCCTTTCGAGCCACTTGCATCCCACGCAATCGAAAAAATTAAAATACTGATTCTGACCGGACCTACCGCAAACGCTATCGAAAAAGCAATCAGAGAATGTGACGGCTTTGATGGATGCGGAATGGAAATCATCCATTCAAGCAACCTCGAAGAATCGGTTAAAATCGCTCACGAATTGGCAAAATCGGGCGATATTGTTTCGCTCAGTCCCGCATGTGCAAGCTTTGACGCTTATCCCAATTTTGAAGAACGCGGAAAACATTATAAGCAACTGATAAATTCACTTTAAGGAGCTAATCAAAATGGAGCTTAAAGAACTTTTATTTAAACTTGCTGACGCTGACGGAGTTTCAGGACTCGACGGCGCACTTGATATTGCCGAAAAAAAACTGTCGCCACTCGGAAAGGTTAACCGCGATAATATGGGCGGATTAGCCGTAGAAATTAAAGGAATAAAGGACTACACCATTTTACTTGATGCTCATATTGACGAAATCGGTATGATGGTTACTGCCATTGATGATGGATTTATCCGCGTTGCGAAATGCGGTGGCATTGACGTTAGAACACTCATCTCGCAGGAAGTTGTAATCCACGGAAAAGAAAGCATTTTCGGTGTATTTTGCTCAATTCCTCCTCATCTCAAAAAGGATAGCAACGAGATACCTGACATTGACGAAATGGCAATTGATACTGGACTTTCAAAGGTCGAGACAGAAAACATCATTTCAATCGGTGACCGCGTTTCATTCAGACAAAAGGCGGTTTCCCTCATAGGTGATAGAGTTACCGGAAAGTCACTCGATAACCGAGCAGGATGTGCAGCCGTTATTGAAGCCGCTAAATTACTTTGTGCTGACGGTGAGCCGCCCTGTAACATTGTAGTTTCGCTTTCCGCTCAGGAGGAGTTAGGTCTTAGGGGAGCCAGAACAGCCACCTATAACTACTTTCCTAACGAGGCAATCGTTGTTGACGTAAGCTTCGGCGCATTTCAGGGAATCCCAAGTCAAAAGACAGGTAAACTTTCAAACGGACCGATGATTTGTATTTCCCCCATCACCGACCGATATATGACAAATAGCTTAATCGATATTTGTGAAGAAGAAAATATGCCATATCAGCGTGAGGTTTGCGGCTCGTCAACAGGAACAAACGCTGATATTATTTCGGTAACTAAATCAGGGGTTAGAACCGCACTTGTTTCGATTCCCCTGCTCAATATGCACACAGCGGCAGAAACAATTTCTATATCTGACGTCGAAAACACGGCAAAGCTTATTGCCGAATATATTAGAAAGGCGGTAAAGTAATATGATGAATAATTTAAAAAATCTCTGCCTTTTGGACGGCGTTTCAGGAAACGAAAGCAAGGTTGCCGAATATATCGTAAACGAAATTACACCTTTCGCCGAATGCTATATTGACCCGCTTGGTAACGTTATTGCTCACAAAAGAGGAACTTCGGACGCTAAAAAGCGTGTTTTATTTGACGCTCATATGGACGAGGTTGGTCTTATTATCACAGGGATTAAGGACAATGGTATGCTCACTTTCTCCTGTGTTGGCGGGATAAATACCGAAGTTTTACTCGCAAAAAGGGTAAAAATCGGTGACCTTTACGGTGTTATTTGCGTAAAGCCAATTCACATGCTTTCCGACGATGAAAAGAAAAAATTGCCCGATAAAGACAGTCTTTTAATTGATATTGGCGCATCATCAAAGAAGGAAGCCGAAGAATACATTGAAATCGGTGATATTGCTGTATTTGAAAGTGATTACATCGAATTCGGTGACAACAAAATCAAGGCAAAGGCAATTGACGACCGACTCGGTTGCGCTATTTTAATTGATATTATAAAGTCGGATTTACCCTTTGATGCGTGGTTCAGCTTCACCGTTCAGGAGGAGGTTGGCCTCCGCGGAGCAAAAACTGCTACATTCAACGTTAACCCCGATTTTGCAATCGCAATCGAAGCAACAACCGCCTGCGATATAATCGACACTCCTGAAAATAAGTCGGTATGTAAATTAAACGAAGGTGCTGTCGTTTCATTTATGGACGGCTCAACATTGTATGAAAAGTCGCTTTTTGATGCAACAATTAACACTACCAAGAATATTGGTAAAAAAATTCAGGTTAAACGCGGAACATCAGGCGGCAATAACGCAGGTGCAATTCATTTGACAAAAAATGGTGTACGTACCATTTCGCTTTCTATCCCCTGCCGATACTTACATTCACCCGAATGTGTTATTGATAAAAGGGACATTGAATCGGTGAGAGATATTGCAGTAGGCCTTTTTGAGCAAATGGCTGATGACAGAATATGATTAAACTATTAAATGACGATTTACCTGATTTTCCTTTGTCAGCGGGACTTGTAAGAATCCAGTCATTATATCGTTCGTATGGGACCGGCTTCGATTTCTTGCGATTTTATTATCAAACAATAGATGACCAAATCACCGCTATTATGTCCATAATGGATGGCAATGCTACCCTTGTTGGCGCCAATTCCGACCATAACGAAATCATTGATTTTTTAAAAGTCATCGGTGCCAATACTGTGTATTTCGAAGACGAATTGCCCCTCGAAATCATCGAAAGCGGATTTGTTGTTAATAAATCGGTTATCCCTATTGAAGCAAAGGTAAAGGAATATAATTTATCAAGTATATATGATATTATGTCAACCTATTTTACGCTTCCCGATTTTGATATTTGGTATCCCGATATTTCACACAGAATAAGGCATAACGGAGCGGTAGCTATATCAAATAAAATTGGTGCGTCAATAGGTTTAAAGGGTGACAACTGCGCACTTATCAGCGGTATATGTATCGATAGAATGAAACGCAAAAAAGGACAAGGAAGCCAGTTGTTGCAAGAGCTTATTGACACTCTATCGTCAAGAGAAATTTACGGATTGGTTGATATAAACGGGCCAATCGAATTTTATACAAAAAACGGATTCAGTATAGTTTCTGAATTCAGTACATACAAGGTGAAATAATGGAACAGAACTTTTTTAAAATTAGCGATAACATAAAAGAATGTGATAAAAATGCATTAGAATTATGTAAACAAAAATTTGATGAAATTGACGCAATTACCGAGTACAATCAGGTAAAAATGCTGTCCGCATTTATCAAAAACGGTGTCAGTGAAGCACATTTTTCGGGTTCAACAGGTTACGGCTATGGCGACCGCGGTCGTGATACGCTCGACCGCGTTTTTGCCGACGCTGTCGGTGCTGAAAGTGCTATTATCAGACATAATTTTGTATGCGGCACTCACGCTCTTACGGTCGCCCTTTTCGGAATGCTGCGTCCGAATGATACAATACTTTGTGTTACTGGACGTCCGTACGATACCCTCGTCGGTGTTATAGGAATCGACAAAGTATCCGACGGCTCACTCCGCGAATACGGAATAAATTATGAGCAGGTTGACCTTGTAGACGGCGAAGTTGATATTAACGCTATAATCGAGCGACTCAAAACAAAATTCTATAAAATGGCATACATTCAGCGTTCATGCGGCTATGCTGTCAGACGTCCGCTTGGTACTGACGATATTGAAAAGATTGCTAAGGCGGTAAAATCGGTTTCCCCCGATACAATAGTCATGGTTGATAACTGCTATGGCGAATTTGTCGAAACTCGCGAGCCAACCGAATGCGGTGCCGATATTATGGCAGGTTCACTTATCAAAAATCCGGGCGGTGCAATCGCTCCAACCGGCGGCTATATCGCAGGAAAGGCAAATCTAGTCGAACAATGTGCCAATCGACTCACCGTCCCCGGAATCGGCGCTGAAGTAGGCGCGACGCTTGGCACCAATCGCGAGCTGTATATGGGACTTTTCAGCGCACCTCACGTTGTCGGCGAAGCGCTTAAAACCGCCGTTTATGCTGCTGCACTACTCGAAATATTGGGATATGAAACGTATCCTAAATATAACGAAAAACGAGCTGACATCATTCAAACAGTTACCCTCGGAGATGCACAAAAGGTTGTTGATTTCTGTAAGGGTATGCAGTCGGGAGCTCCTGTTGACTCGTATGTAGTACCCGAACCATGGGCGATGCCCGGATACGACTGTGACGTTATTATGGCGGCAGGAGCGTTTACACTAGGTGCTTCAATCGAACTTTCGTGTGATGCACCACTACGAGAACCATACGCCGTGTGGATGCAGGGCGGAATTAACTTCCACAGCGCAAAAATGGGCATCCTCCTCGCAGTTGATTCAATGAATAAATAATTTTAATGGGACGTCACTTTCCGTGACGCCCCATTTTTATTTTACCTAAAGGCACAAAAAGAGCCTGGCGTTGATCAACGCCAGGCCCAAAAAAGTTTTAGGCTTCAAAAAACCAGTTGATTTATTTGAATTTTCTCTCAAAAAGTGTTGCACTTAGTTTGACAATTCATCACTTATCCAAAACTCGATTTATTTCTTTACGCAGCATATTGTACTTTTCACGCATTTCATTTAGTTCCTCTTGCAAATCCTCGAATAAATCCCTTAATTGCTCACATGTTGCATCAACGTCATCATCAGCACCCATACCAGAAGGAAGCATTCCCGTATCAGAAACACCCGGTTCGAGCCCTATCCCTTGTGGGTAAACAAACGGTATGTCAAAATATTTACAAAAGCCCCTTGCAGTCAACTCGGCAAATGTTTGCATTCTGACGTGAAAAAGTGTCGCATCATCAATATTGTCGTGAAAGACTATTTCATCGTAAACGCAGGGACTTGTCGAGTATCTAATTTCATACAAACTGCGATTCTGATTAACATATATTGGATTAGGATAAACCTGCTCACGAAACTCCTTTATATCCTCGGCACATTGATAGGCAGGAGATGACATAACCGCGTTATAAACCAGCAAAACCGAATATCTCGTTTTACCGTCAAAAGCGTTGGTATGACAAGCATAATGTATATCGGGATTCCACGCATTTGACTCGGTAACAGCTTCCTGAAATGTTTTATTTCTATTCCTTTTATACTCTATACCACAAGCGTCTAAATACCGCTCTAATATGTCCGCATATTCCTGACAATGATCCTTTTCAGTATCACCATATTCGCACAAGTTGTACTGCTGAACACTGGGTGAAATATATACCTTTGGCATTAAAAAAGCACCTCCAAAATCATTGTATGAGTAAGTAAAAATTAAGTTACGAATAATGCTTAATATAAAATTTATTATATTGAAATAATAGTTATATTATGGTATATTAAAATAGAATAATCTCTGGAGGCAAATTATGAAAAAAATATTGAAAATTTTATCGTTAATAATGTGCCTAGCGATTTTAATAGGGGCGATTTGTTCCTGTGGCGGCGATGATAAAGGTAATTCGTCCAGCGAAACCGCTAGTAGCTCTGATACCAATTCAACCAATTCATCAACTGAAACGTCATCAGAAGTTGAGCCGGAGGTGATTGACACGCGTTACCGTGCAACCAGAGAGAAAAAGGACAATAACTTTAAATACAAAAACGTAAAAATTTCCTGCATCGGCGATTCTATCACGCAGGGCATTTACTTCCCCGGTACATATCGATACTATTTGTACGAATATTTGTATTCTAATGGTGCAACCTTTTCGATGGTTGGCTCAAAAATGTCAACCACCGACTATCGTTTACCAGAAAGATATATGGGTCACAGCGGTTACGGTGGATGGAAAATTGCTCAAATCACCGAATCGATGGCAAACTTTGTTGCGTGTGACGCCGACATTTATACCTTTATGATTGGTGTAAACGATTATTTAGGTGGCGAAGACCTCGGTAATATTTCAAATAGATACCGTCAGATGCTCGATGCACTATTCAACTTAAAGCCAAAAGCAACCGTTTATTGCTGCTCTATCGCTCCGACCAGAGAAAGAGTTAATGGAGACGACTTTGAGCTTAATAAACAATTGCCCCAAATCTGTAAAGAATATCAGGACAAGGGATACAAGGTATATCACATCGACACCTTCAACCTCCCTGGTTGGAAGGAAAACGACTGTTTCTCGCAAAAGGATACGGTTCATCCTAACGAATACGGCAGCCATACAATAGGTTATGCAATCGGTGATGCAATCCTCGACAACGTACTCGAAATCAACGACAAGGGCGACAGTTCAGCCAAGTTAAGCACAAGAGTTACCGGTATCGCTGTGAATAAAAACGAGGTTACACTCGAAACCTTGGAAGCAACAACTGTAAAAGCTACAATCTCCCCTGCTAACGCTGAAGTATTCACAGTATTGTGGAGCTCAAGCGACCCGAAAATTGCTACTGTAAGCAGTAGCGGCAGAATCAGAGGAATTAAAAAAGGAACCGCAACCATTACGGCAAAATCACTTGATGGCGGATTTGAACAAAAAATCAAGGTAACAGTTACTGCCGCGCCAAAGGTTGAAACCACCGAGATTTTCAGAGACTTTTATGGTAGCCAAGATGTATGGGAAGGCGACACTCATATTGTCAAGAGCGGTTTAAGCACTTGGTTCCCTAGTGAAGCATACACAATTACAACAAAGGAAAGCTTTGATCCATCAAATGGATTCCTTCTCTACTTTACATACTCAATAAACAATAATACAGACATAATTTTGCCGAATAATTACACTTCATATTCGTACGGTGGATTTACTGTAAGAATCAAGGATTGTGCGAAGGAATTTGCACTTTACAAAGATGATAAGCTTATCGGCTCGTATAAGAATTTAGGACTCAATCCTGAAATGGCGGTATATCAGCTTGAATACCGCGACGGAAAAGCAACCCTTATTTACGCGGGCGAAAAGGTTATCACCGCAAAGGCAAGCAAACCGTCAAAAACTCCTATCAGCATTACAACATCTGAAACCGGACGCTGTATTTATGCTACAAACATCAATCTCAAAAAATTCAATTAACAACCAAGGAGATAATTAAAATGAATTTCAAAAAAATTGTATGCCTTTTGCTTTCGGCAATTATGCTGCTTTCAATTTGCTCATGCGGAGACGGTAATACAGCCGATACATCTTCAACTGATAATACATCGTCCATCGTAAGCGGCACCAACGAAAGCAATTCTGCCGATAATACAAGCAGTGAAGCCACTTCGAGTGTAGATACTCGCTATCGTGCAACACGTACCGAAAAACCGGCTAATTTCAAGTATAAAAACGTTCGTATTGCGTGCATAGGTGACTCAATTACTCAGGGTACGGGTACATACAGCGCATACAGATACTATCTATACCGCAACCTCATTTCTGCAGGTGCAACCTTCACATACGTTGGCTCGGAAAGAAGTGCAGACCCGAGATTGACCTCTGAATATCAGGTTCACGGTGGATACGGCGGTGCATTTATAGGACCCAACACCGATGGTAAAAACAGAAGCACCTACGACCACCTTGGAAACTATCTTGGCGGTGGTGCAGATATAGCACTCGTTATGCTTGGTGCAAACAATTATTTTCACGGCGTTGACGTTAATAATATGAGCGAGGTTTATTCCAATTTCGTTAAGAGAATTATTGAACTGAGCCCCGGAATTACCGTATATTGCGGAACAATGGTTAATCAAAGCAACGGAAACGCTCCCGACGTTAACAAGGGTTATATAGATAACGGACTTAACAAGATTTTGCCCGGAATTGTTGATTCTCTTTGCAAAGAAGGTTATGACGTTAAATTTGTTGACGTTGACGAAATGACAAACCTCAGTGGCAGCACAGGTGACTTTGATGGTGACGATGGCACCCATCCGAACGAACAAGGTCAGAGAAAGATGGCAGACGCTTGGTTTGACGCAATTCTCGACCAGGTACTCGAAATCAATGACAAGGGTGACAGCGGCGCAAACGTTATAAAACATCCTACAAGCGTTAGCTTAAATAAGGCAACTGCAACCGTTTTCAAGGGCAGTAAAATCCGTCTTACCGCAACCGTTAAACCCGCTGATGCAAAGCATCTCGGCTGTATCTGGACATCGAGTGACGATAGCGTTGCTACTGTAGATACCTTCGGTGTGGTTAGCGGAGTAAAGACAGGCACAGCTACCATCACGGCAAAGACCATTGACGGCGGACTCGTCGCCACCTGCGAAGTTACGGTTAGCAAGGACGAGAACGCTCCTAATTATAAGACATTCCTTTCGGATAAATTTAACAACGGTGTATGGGAAGGCGATGACGCAAACGGCTTTAGCGGCGGTGGATGGTATCGTTGGTTCCCCGGTGGTTCTGCAAAAACTGTTACCACCAAAAACAGCTGCGAAGCAGGCAAAAACTTTATGATCAATATGGGCTATTCGGCTGAACAAAACACCGGTATCAGTCAATCAAACCTCGGCTATTTTGTATCATTTGAATATGGCGGATACGAGCTTAGAGTGTATAACTGCGGTGGAATGGTCAAGTTGTTTAAGGATGGCAACGAGCTTGGTTCGTTTACAGGTGAATACGTACTCAAAAGACATCTTTACGGCTTCTCATACAATAACGGCGTGATTACTGTACATAGAGATTATGAAACTCTCTTTACCGTCAAGGCAAGTTCAATGCCCTCCTCATCAAAAATAACCGTCGTCTCGTCAGAGCCGTCACGAGTTACAAATATCGATGCAATCATTATCAGAAAGGTACAATAATTGGTAAGATACAATGAATTCTAACAAGGAAGTTATCAATATCCTGCCCATTGGTGATTCAATCACCGATGGCGCAGGTACACATAGCGGATACCGCTTTTTTCTACACAATTTACTTTATAAAAGCGGCATAAATTTCAGATTCGCAGGACCTAAAAAGGCGCACGACCCCAGAATGCCCGAAAGATATTACTATCATGCGGGTTACGGCGGTAATACGATTGGCCCTGATAATAGCAGAAATGGC
>JAFOCB010000024.1 GCA_017381515.1 Clostridia bacterium
CCAGGATCAAACTCTCCATTGTAAAAAAAATTATCAATATTGTTAGAGTCCTGACTACTTATTTCCTAAAAGGAATTGATGGATAAATACTACATTTCTCTCTAAAATTTTACCAGTAATTCAAAGAACCTAGTTTGAAAAATATCTTTTCGTTCGTTCGCCTCTCTTTCATCAATCGGCTTTCGTTTGTGATCGAAAGGGACTGCAAAGGTAAGGCAAATATTTTTAACTTCCAAATATTTTCAAGAACTTTTGCAAAAATTTTTCAACATTCTGCGTTTTAAGCTATTTTCGAGCAATCTCGCAAGCCATCGTTTCAGGCCGCTCAATCTTTCGTGTATATCTTAGAACCGTGTTTCTTTCGTTTTGCGGGTGCAAAGATAGCGCATAATTATCCAAACTTCCAAATGTTTTTTAAACTTTTTTCATAAAAATTTTGCATTATTTTTGTATTGCGTTGATTTTCTGCATTTTACGATTTAAACTTTTTTCGCACTTTTTTGAGGCTATTTGGGTGCGAGGATAGTTTCTGCGGGTTGGGGCCTTTGCTGCCACGTATCGGACAATCGACAGTATGGTTTCGTTGGTCTGAGTCGCCCTCAAACTACACCTATATATTATATAAGGGGGTGTGGCGGACGAAATTTTCGCATCGCGGGCAAAAACACTCAAAAAAAATGATCCCGCCCTCGAAAAACTGAGGACGGGATCGTCAAAAATTTCTCTTCGCGGGTTTAGAAGCGAACGCTCAAACCTACACGGAAGGTATTTTTCATAGCGTCGCTACCCAGGTAATAGGTGCCGTCGATCTGAATCATATCGATCACGCGAACACCAAGACCCACGGTTGCGTAGTTCATCTTTGCCTTGCTATCCATATGGTAGCCCACGCGAGCTGCCACGGTATTGAACGCCATATACTCGGCACCAACACCTGCAACAAAGCCCGTAAGACCCATAAACTTGTAACCTGCATCGACACCAACCTTGATCGAGTGAGCATCGCTGGGCTGTGCGGTGAACATCGCACCCAACACTGCCTTTGCGGGCAGAGCCGAGCCCTCGCCCTCGACATAAGCCAACTTCGAACCGATATTTGCTGCCTTGAAGCCCAGATCCAAACCTGCCTTCTCGCTAAATGCCAGACGATACTGAACACCCAGATCGAATGCGAAAGCCGAGCCCTTAACGTCTGCGCCGAGCGACGAGCTTACGAAGTGACCTGCCACACCTACCGACAGGTTGTCGATGATCTTGATACCATAACCCAAATCGATAGTCATATCCTTCGGCGAGAAGGTATCCTTCGTCGGGTTGCCATTGGCGTCGATGCCCGTGCTGCCGGGGGTCTGCAAGTAGCGGAAACCAACCTGAATCGAATGACGCTCAGCCAACGTGAAGTAAGCACCCGCGCCCATCAACATATTCTTGCCATCGAGCTCCTTGGTCAGGCCACTTGCCCACGGCGAGTAGAACGCACCAATCTGGAACTTCTTTGCCGACAGAGGTGCTGCGGCTACATTATTGAACACCGAGAAGGCGCTACCCTCAGCTGCTGCGGTGATCTCACCCATTGCCGCTGTGCGGGTATCAGCATTGATGTCGAGCAACGAGCCGGCCTCCTGAGCCGTTGCAGCGGTCACCAAACCGAGCAACGCTGCTACCAAAATTATGATCTTTTTCATAGTTGTATCTTACTTTTCGTCTGTTTTTTTCTTAACAATTGTGTTCTTATAGACCTCACCGCCATAGCTAACCTCGACAACGTAGTTACCTACGCCGAGTGACGACAGATCAACCTTGGCCGGAGCAAACGGATCGATCGCTGCGGTGGTCTCCATAGCCATCGGGCCTGCTGCGCTGAATACGCGAACACCAATCTGACCCTTCACCGAC
>JAFOCB010000166.1 GCA_017381515.1 Clostridia bacterium
TCTTTAAAATAGTTGCAGTGGATACCGTGCATACAAATACGTTGCACACAACGATGAGTTTCGCCATCGTCAAGCAAAATGCAGTTGCCGTCTTCGTCACAGTTAGCACAATGTGTTTCAATGATGTGTCGAATAGCTTCTGCTTCGCTTGGTGTTGTTTTAAGCATAGTCTTTTTCCTCCTTTTCAATATCGATTTGATAACAAAAATACACTCACAATCCCGAATTTGTGGGGGCAGTTATCAAATAACCAAATGTATTGAAAATAAAGAACATTTGTGCTATACTAATATAAAGTTTTTCTGCAAGGAGAACGATATGAAAAACAAAAAATATATCATATCGGGAATATCGGCGCAAAGCATAATCGCATCCGCTAAGCAAAGAGATGATGGTTATAGTTTTTATTTCGATACAACCGATATGTCAAAAGAATATTTGGTTGAAGATACTTTGCAAGACGATTGCCCGATTTTTTATCAGGCAATGCTCACTCTTAGCGAAGATCCTAACAAGGCAGAATTGGTATCGGATAAATTACGAGATGTATTTGTCTATGTAGATTTTTCAGGTATCTTTGATCGCAAAGCCGCAGGCAGAGTTTTGAATTATCAGAAAATTGCGGAGTATATGTTCCGATCGGAGGGTATAACCCTTAACTTTGGCAAAGAGGATAAACGGTATATCGCCTTTGAGCGTTCCGCTTCTATGAGCCGTGCAAACCAACTGTCGTTTGTGCGAGAGGACGTGTATGAAGCTTTGCGGGAGCGTATGATGCTTGGGTTAAATATCGGTAAGTGTCAACTCAGCAAGTTATACGCATATAACGCTTTGCTTTTCACAAGCGGAAAGCGATATAGGGACAGCGATACCATTCTCAACGACAAAAGAATCATTGTAATTAAGAATCCTGAATCGATTATAGAAAATATAAAAACCGTCACCGTGAATGGTGACGGCAGTAATAATGCTATCCGTAAATATACCCGATCTGAAGAAAATAAAGATATTACGATAACGGAATTTGACGGCGAAGGTTTTATCTCGCCAAGATTAGCAGATTTACTTGATAAGGGGCATAACTCTTTCCAAATCCGTATGCCGTATATCAAGGGTGTTGTGCATAAGGTGGATTTTGCATCTTTGCTTTCTGAATTGGAAGTAACTTTTATCGTAGATATGTGGGGCCATAAACACAACCCTGCCGACGTGGATATGATTCTCACCGACAGTATGTTCAAGGGTCTTAAATGGATGACTGATAACGGTCTTTCGTGGGCAGAGTATCTTGGACGTTGCAAGAAATATAACCACGCCCTTTATGTGTCCGGCAAAGATAAGATTGAACCACAGGATACAACGGAACTGAACTATCAGTTTTTGAACACGCTTTCTATGACCGATGAGGAATTTCGACCTAAAGATCTTCCGCTCGGCTTCAAAGGCTCACCCGAACAAGATTCACGGCATTGTTGGATAACCAAGACCACCGAAACGGAATATTACCGCCTTGTTGCGGATAATGAAGCGCGCCGCAGATACTTTACCGACAAATTAGGTGAAGATTTAACGGATAATCGCCGCAAATTACGTGCGGAACTTATTGCGAAAAATGCTCTTTTCATCGATGAGCCGATATATGCAAAGGAACTAAAAGACAAAGCCGAAAATCTGCTTGGTAGATATGCTATGGGCAAACTTTTAGTTGCGGGAGATAATCGCTATTTATCCGATGACCTTTTAAGGCTTGTTGCTTATATGGTAAAACAGTCGGTTGGTAAAGGTGCTGCATATCACCGCCTTGAACAAGAGTTTATAAGCGATAACTTTATGTACGCTCCGCAACCAAGCTACGAAAAGAATGATTATTACACCATTCTTCGTAGTCCTCATATTGCACGTAATGAAGAAGTTCTTGTAAAGCCAATGGCACCGGGCGAACTCAGAGAAAAATACTTTTCTCACCTTAGTTACGTTATTATGGTGGATTCCCGTTCTTTGATACCTGAAAGATTGGGCGGTGCTGACTTTGACGGCGATATGGTTAAAACCATTGCCGATCCGCTTGTCAATAAATGCGTAATGCGAAGCAGTACGGAACTGCCGCTGTTAAAAATACCAACCGAGCAACCGCTAATAGCCGATGCAAACGATTGGTATGAAAGATTTATAACAGTTAAAAATACATTTTCCTCCCGTGTCGGTCAGATCAGTAATGCGGCGCTTAGCAGAGGTATTATCGCTTATGATGAAAACACCGCCGATGAAGAAAAGGAACGGTATTATCACGAAGTGGAAACCCTTGCCATATTAACAGGCTTGGAAATTGACTCGGCCAAAAGCGGTGTTAAGCCCGACTTGTCCGAGTATATTGAAAAGAAAACTGCCCGCCGCAGTATCTTTCTTCGTTACAAATCCATTGTCGGTAGTGACGAGAAGCATAAGTGGTACGAACCTTCTAAAAATGCACGCTTAAAGAAATACTTTGATAGTATTGATTGGAATAAGGTTAGCTCCAACCTTGAAAAGCTCCCGTATTTAGCCTATATGTTAGAACGTGAAACCAAAGCGGTTGCAGTTCGCCCCGTATCGGATGAGCAGTTGTTCGCCTTTGCTCAAACACCCGATTGGAAAGAAAATCTTGATTCCACTTTGCTTAGTCGTGTAGCAAGTTTAATTGCAGATTATGAAACCGCATTAAGCCGAGTGCGGTATATAAAGCATATCTCTATCGATATGAAACGCAAAGGCGATATTTACCGCATTCTTTTTGCACGTGGGCAGGAAAAGGATTACACGGTAGATGAGCTTTATTCGGTATTTGATAGTGTGCTTCCGCAGCAGATCCATAAAGCACGGCTTATGTTGGATGAAGTAAAATGGCATCTTGTTCCTCCCGAAGAAAGAACAAACATACTATATACCATTTGCCGAACAGGAAACCTGTATGATTACTTGGAGGTATTCAGCGATTTCCGTAACGGCGGATATCGTATTTTTGGTGATATTATTTGCGACCTTGACGATATGTACCGCAAAATGGGTATGCAAAAGAACTTCGCAAAGCAAAAGGGAGACAGTAAGGATTTGCAAATGCTACTTTCAAACATAACCACTCGGGCGGATTACAAGGAACAAATTATCCGTAACTGTATGAACATTATTCGCCCCTTAAATGGCAAAAACTGTCTTGATTATACAGAGGTTGTAAAGTGTGCGGTGGCACTCGGTAAACGCCAATTTGTTCTAGAAGTGTTGCCGTCGGTTGTGTTAGAACAAGCGGTAGACAACAATGAAGCTAAGCCGAAAAAGAAATGGAGGTTGTGGCAATGACAAACGAGTGGTTAGAATTTAAAGCCTATACCGAAAAGCAAAAATATTCTGCCGCAAGCAAACATGACCTTTCCTATCTTGGTAGGTTTTCCTTTAAAACCATAACCGATTTTGAAGGTTTTGGCAGAATACTGACAGTTATCGCAAGAGGGTATATTTTTCATAATAAAAATGGTAGTTTATTTGACGGCGATCCTTACACCCGTATCGAATATGCAAGAAATGCTTTGTGCGCTTGGTGCAGTATTCCCGATAAAAACGATGATGCGCCTTTTGTGAATTTCGGAGAGCTTTCCGCTGACTACCCTGAACTTGTAAATAGCAAGGGTGAGGGTTGGTATTACAGACATATTCAAAATATAGTTAAGTTTGTAAAGAAAAATCCTACTTATATAAGTGAAAAGGCAAAGACAACCGTAGTCGGTATTGGAAAAGGTTTTAAAACGGATTGGAAAAAGAAGGTTCGCCAGTTGCAGGTGCCGATATTCGCACTTAATACCAAGGCGGCTTGGGCGTTGCGATTTGATGACATAATCGCCGATGCTCTAGAACTCGGCGCACTCAGAATGGAAGAATATATTTTACCGCCTGAGAAATATGAAGTTTTGCAAAGTATTGATTTGAATGGTGTTCCACTTGAAGTGGTTTGTGATGTGGTTTCCTTTTACGAAGCAAACAAAACTGATACAGGCGATTGGGTGGTACTGCCTATTGCTAACTTTGATTGCTATTATGGGAATACAAACTTCAGTAAAAAATGGCTTAGTAAAATTCCCGATACAATTCTAACAAGAGAAGTAAGTAATGGTATCAGTAGAGTAAAAGTTAATATCTAAAAACAAAATAAGCCTCGTTAGGCAAAAAACAAACGGCAGAGAGATGATATCTCCCTGCCGCCGTGCTTCGGTTAGTTGTAAATTATATCGTGATTTACGATTTCTGTGGCTCTGCTGCGGATAATAATTGCGCTCAAAATAATGTGAATAAAGAAAACAATAGCAGACAATGAAAACCACTGTCTGCTACTATAGATAAACTGTGTTACTTTGTTATTATTCCCACTCGCTCCCGAAAACTGTAACTTAAACAATTTTGTATGGGTATTTTTACTCATATTATCGGGAGTGTTCAGATTATCCGTAAAATACGGACTATCAAGATTTTTGTTGTCA
>JAFOCB010000167.1 GCA_017381515.1 Clostridia bacterium
CCTGTGAATACTTCCATTGTTGCCGAGGTTTCTGACTGAATCCCCTCTTTTACAAGCACCTTTTTTACCGTTCTGAGAATGATTTTTACATCTCCGATAAAGGTTATATCCTTTATGTATTCGATGTCGAGGACAAACTTTTCGTCCCAGGAAATTGCATTTCGTCCGCTTACTTGAGCGAGTCCTGTCAGTCCCGGCAACACGTCGTGACGATGACGCTGCTCCTCGCTGTAAAGGGGCAGGTAGCTGACAAGCAGCGGTCGTGGTCCGACAATTGACATATCCCCTTTTAAGATATTTACAAGCTCCATCAGCTCGTCGAGTGAGGTGGCACGTAAAAACTTTCCATACCCGGTGAGTCGGTCCTCATCGGGCAAAAGATTGCCGTCAGCATCCTTTTTGTTATTCATTGTGCGGAATTTGATTAGTTTAAAAATCTTTTCTTCGCCGTTTTTGCCCTTTTTACCGGGACGTGATTGCGCGAAAAACGGATTTCCGCCCATCGCAAAAATACCGATAATCGTCAATATCAGCAAAATGGGTGACACAACGATTAACGCTAAAAGCGAAAGACAAAAATCCATTATCCTTTTGAAAAATTTTCTATACATAAAGCGTAAGCCCCTAAATTATTTTTGAAAGCAAGATTTGACCATTTCGATTACAAGCTCCTGCTCGTCCTCCGTCATTTTTATATCCGACGGCAAGCAAAGTCCTCGCTCGAATATATCCTCGTTGACCGCCTTTTCCTCGACCTTTATGAAATCCTCATTTTCAAATACGGGTTGCATGTGCATCGGTTTCCATATCGGACGGGATTCGATATTCGCTTCATTCAACTTCTGTAAAATATCCATCGGGCTTATGCCGACATTTTCGTCAATGGTGAAGCAGGACAGCCAGAAATTCGGTCGTGTACCGTCGAGATAAGGATTCATTTTTACGGGTAAACCCTTGAACCCTTCTGCGTATCGCTGATAAATTTTTTCCTTTAAATCGCGATGTTCTTCTAAATGCTTAAGCTGACCTCTGCCTATTCCTGCGAGAACATTGCTCATTCGGTAGTTATATCCGATTTCTTTATGCTCGTACCAAATGGTATTCTCTCGCGATTGGGTTGACCAGAAAAACGCCTTTTCTCTCGCTTCGCGGCTGTTTGTCAAAAGCATTCCGCCGCCCGAGGTCGTGATAATCTTATTTCCGTTGAAGCTGATTACGTTATATTCACCGAAGGTACCGCACTTCTTTCCGAAATATGTAGAAGATAATGCTTCGGCTGCGTCCTCGATGAGAACTGCTCCGTACTTTTTACAAACGGCGATAATTTCGTCCATCTTTGACGGAGTGCCGTAGAGATGAGCAAGCATAACCACCTTTGCATTCGGGTATTTCTCAAACGCTCTTTCGAGGGCAACGGGGTCAATATTCCAGGTTTCTCTCTCGCTGTCGATGAATACGGGGACTCCACCCTCGTAAACAATGGGATTTACCGTTGCCGAGAAGGTCATATCCGAGCAAAGAACAACGTCACCCGATTTTACTCCCGCCAGCTTTACTGCAAGATGCAATGCGGCAGTACCCGATACGAGTGCGAGGGTAAACATCTCGTCGGTGCCGTCATATACGTATTCTGCTATTTCCTTTTCGAGTCCGTCGCAATTGAATCCAAGCGGCGCTATCCAATTCTTTTCAAACGCTTCGGTGATATAACCCATCTCCTCGGCGTGCATGGTCGGTGTTGAAAGTAA
>JAFOCB010000168.1 GCA_017381515.1 Clostridia bacterium
AATCTGCAATTCCTCAGAGGAAACAAGGAGCAAACAGAGGGCAACCAAGGTGTAACGGATAAGACCGTTACACCGATACAAGATTATCTCACAAAAGGAGTCCGCTATGTCAAGGGCAAGACAAGGCGGGCTCTTAAAATTGCTCGGGGGTTCCCCGCTTTTCGCTGTTCTCGCCTCGCCGAAACTCGGCGAAAAACGCTGTCAGCGTGGAGCCCCCTCCCCATGAAAAAGCCCGCCCCTTGACAAAGCTCCCATGCCACAAAATCCGAACACGGAAAATCAGAACTCGGAGGTTCCTGACACGCAAGATAAGAAAAAATAATAGCTACGCTATTATTTTGTTCTTATCTTGATTTTTTTTGACCTTTTCTGACTTTGGAAAATTTCGCAAAAAGTGTTGACATTTGTAAATCGGTATGGTATTGTATCGGTGACAAAGTGTGATGCAGACACGGGATAATGGTTTATAACCCGCATAACGGGCGGGTCTATATAACAAACAGCCTCGTTGCATCTGCATCATGCAACGGGGTTTTTTGTCGCTCCAAAGGCTCCGTATACCAAAGGCGACGGAACGCGCGCCCGTTCTGTGGTAAGAGTCGAGCAAGGCGCGGTCAGCAGAGCCGACACAAAAGAGTCTGCCGAGTTTATCCGTTATAAGCTCGTCAAGGGTTTTGACCGTTTCCCGAAAAAACGGCGGAGGTATTCAGACGGCAAATGCCGTGGTCATTTACATATCGCCAAGCGCGGGGCTGAATTGCGCAGGGCTGTTGCCCGTTGACGGTGTGACCGATAATCATACTGCCGACGGGCGATGAAAAGCGGGTTGACTCTGCAAAGGGTCAACCCATGTCACCAACCTCCGAACGATACCCCTCTCCGAAAAATTCCAAAATAGAAGTATATTCTATATGTCACCCAAAAAACAAACATTGTTTTTTATCTCTCCGAAATAAATGGAAAAAAGACGGAGGGGGGAGGGGTCAAAGGGGAGCGGGGGAGGTGGCTTTTTTCCCTCGCTTTTTTGGCTCCCCCCTCCCCTTGAATAACCGCCGAGTTATAAAACCCCGCAAGGGGGTCTTATAATCGCCGATTTCAAGTGTTAAGCCCGCAAAGCGGGCAATGTCACGGCTCCGCCGTTCGGGGGAGCTCAAAAAGGCAAAAAAAGGAAGTGATGTACATCGGAGAAATGTTCGGGAATATCCTGCAATATATCGAGTTTATGAAAGAGTCGGCAACGGATATCATAGACGAGTTGGCGGAACTACAAG
The DNA here is from genome assembly GCA_017381515.1 of Clostridia bacterium. Classification (GTDB taxonomy): domain Bacteria; phylum Bacillota; class Clostridia; order Oscillospirales; family Acutalibacteraceae; genus UMGS1976. The sequence continues at coordinate 1,272 of JAFOCB010000168.1, forward strand.
CCTATATCGAAATGATGAAAAAGGCGACGGAGAAAACGGGCTCAATTATGGTTCCGATAATGTCTGACGAACTTTTGAAAAAATACGCAAAAACCGCGCAAAAACTCGTTGCAAACCCAGAAAAATGACGAAAAAACCGCAAAAAAACCGCAAAAATCACAGTGCGCTTTACCATGCAAAAGTGCGAACAGTCAGCAGATTAAACTGCGAACAGTCGGCTGATACTCCTCCGTTAGCTCGCCACTGCAACGGTTAAGGTTACTCGCCCCGCCGAGATACGGCACCCGAAATTTTTTGTGTGTTGGGTTGCTCGGTCAGTGCCTATCTCGACAAGGGCTCGGACAATTTTTATCACCCTGAAAAAGTCATGCTCCGCATGATTTTTCTTCCCGCCCGCCCGTTGCTCATAATCTGCAATTCCTCAGAGGAAACAAGGAGCAAACAGAGGGCAACCAAGGTGTAACGGATAAGACCGTTACACCGATACAAGATTATCTCACAAAAGGAGTCCGCTATGTCAAGGGCAAGACAAGGCGGGCTCTTAAAATT
>JAFOCB010000169.1 GCA_017381515.1 Clostridia bacterium
ACCCGTTAGCCAAAGCGATTCGCTCGACCGATTTGAGGGTATTGTCGAGGTCGTCAGGCGCGGCGGTTGACGGATTTATGCCGATGCAGATGAGGGGATTTTCGCCCCTTGTGCCGAGGATATAACGGTATTCGGAATAGCTCTTCGGCACGTAGAGCCACCGCTCGACATCATAGTCGGGGCTGGGCAAAAGCGCGGCTTCAAGCGCCTCGTCAAAGGGTAAAACCGACACCTCGTGGGTGGTTGATTGCGGAATGTGCATTTGTTTTTTTCTCCGTTTTTTAGTTGATTTTTAGTAATTTTCCGTCACTGTTCGTTGGCGAAAATGGACATATATCCTTCACCGAAAATTTCACTTGCCGACGAGGCAATCATAAATGATTGCGGGTCAATTTCGCCCACAGTATCGCGGATTTTCGGGAAAAGGTGCTTTTTCGCAACCACCATCAGCACGGTTTTTTCATTACCCGAAAAGCCGCCCTGTCCCTTTATCAAGGTGGTAGAAATGTCGAGTCGGTCGATAAGCTCGCGGTTGATTTGGTCGGGGGTGGTAGTGACGATAAAGATTAGCCGAGCACCAAGTCCGCCGTAGAGTACGAGGTCGAGGACAACGCTCTGGACGGCAAGGGCTATCGCCGCGTAAAGTGCCGTTTCGATATTGCCAAAAACGATTGCCGACGCGGCTACAATGACAATGTCGGTGATTAAAAAGACCTTTCCCGTCTTGATATGCCGATACTTTCGGCGCAAAAGTCGAACGATAATATCGCTGCCACCTGTTGTACCTCCCGAACGGAAAATGAGTCCCAGCCCGAGCGACATCAGTCCGCCGCCGAAAATTCCCGCAAGTAAGGGGTCGTCGGTGAAGGTGATGGTGACTAGATTAGTGAAAAGGTCGGTGAAAATGGACGAAAGCACCGTTCCAAAAATGGTCATCACGGTAAATTCACGTCCAAACTTTATAATCGCGACGATAAAGAGCGGAATATTTATAATGATAATGAGCGTACCTACGTCAATCGGCACAAAGCGGCTGAGCATTACCGAAATACCCGAAACTCCTCCCGGCGCCAAATCGTTGGGATTGAGGAAAAGGGATATTCCGGCGCCGTAAAGTACGCAGCCGACGGTCATAAACAAAAGCTGCAAAAGCAAGGTTTTTCCGTTTTTTAAATTCATAGTACCACCCTTTTTTTATTTTGCTCAAACTTTATGTGAATTTTTGTAACCGCGTATGGAAAATGTTGAAAACTTCGGGGGTTGACAATATTTTTGTCGCAAACATTTCCTATTAAAAAACAACCGCTTTCGAAATGGAAAGCGGTTGTTTACCTTTTTTTACCTATTTGTCGTTTTTTTTGCTAAACCGCTTTTTTTAAAAAGGGCGTTCTTTTAAAAATCTTACGCCTTGTTGATTGAGCCGAAGAGCTCCATCTTTTCCTTAACGGTTGCCTTGACAGCTTCAAAGCCCGGTGCAAGAAGCTTTCTCGGGTCGAAGCCCTTGCCCTGCTGATCCTTGCCAGCTTCAACGTATTCGCGTGTAGCTGC
>JAFOCB010000170.1 GCA_017381515.1 Clostridia bacterium
CGGCAAAAATTCAGAGCAATCTGTCGGATATTTTGGGCAAATGAGCTGTACTGTACTCACAAAGCACCTCGACTGTCCGCCCGTTTCGGATAAGGAAATACTCCGCTATGCAGGATGCAAGGGTAATAATGACGAGGTTTCGGCTTTGCTCTGCGACTGTCTTGCCGAAGCGGAAAACAACCTTTCCTATCGCGTATGCTACTGCAAACTAGGGGTAAAAATTGACCGAAATATATGCGATTTCGGCGCGTTCAAGGTGGAGTCAAGCGACCTTGCAAAGAATCTTTCAGGTTGCAGCGAGGTAATAGTTTTCTGCGCAACTGTTGGTGCGATGCTCGACCGACTGATTGCGAAATACGAGCGCATTTTGCCGTCAAAGGCGGTGCTTTTTCAGGCCATCGGCACCGAAAGGGTAGAGGCGGTTTGCGACTGCTTTTGCGACCAAATTTCGCGTGAGATGGGAAAGGGTGTAAAGCCGCGTTTTAGTGCCGGCTATGGTGATTTGCCGCTCGAATTACAGAGCGGAATTTTTGCCCTTCTTTCGTGCGAAAAGAACATCGGCGTAACCTTGAATGACAGCTTTTTTATGTCACCGTCAAAGTCGGTAACGGCATTTGTAGGGCTTTGCGACTGACGACTGACAATCGGAGGAAAAGAATGAAATTTTCTGATTTTTTGAATAATAATATCGTCTATCTCGATGGCGGAATGGGTACCATTTTGCAAGAAAAGGGATTGCCCGTAGGCGAGCTTCCCGAACGGTGGAATTTGACCCACGCCGACGTGATAATCGATATTCACAGAGAGTATTTTGACGCGGGAAGCAATGTCGTCAGCGCCAATACCTTTGGCGCAAACGGGCTCAAATTCTCGGACGACGAGCTCGATGAAATTATTTCTTGCGCGTTTAATAATGCAAAAAAGGCGAGGGAACTTTCCGCTTCGGATAAGGAAAAGTTTGTCGCCCTCGATATGGGACCGCTCGGTCGGCTTTTAAAGCCGCTCGGTGACCTCGATTTCGAGGATGCCGTCTCACTTTTTGCAAAAACGGTCAAGCTCGGTGTAAAATACGGAGCCGACCTAATAATAATCGAAACCATGAACGACAGCTACGAAACAAAGGCGGCTGTTTTGGCGGCAAAGGAAAACAGCGACCTGCCGATTATCGTTTCGAACGTTTACGGAGCCGACGGCAACCTGATGACTGGAGCCGACCCTGCCGCAATGGTGACTCTGCTCGAAGGAATGGGCGTCGATGCAATCGGTGCCAACTGCTCACTCGGACCAAAGCAACTCACACCCATTGTAAAGGATATTCTCGCTAATGCATCCGTCCCGACTCTGCTTATGCCGAATGCAGGATTGCCAAAATCGGTTGACGGCAGGACGGTATTCGACGTCACCGCCGACGAATTTGCCGACGAGGTTTGCGAACTGATAAAGGCGGGAGTACGAGTTGTCGGCGGCTGCTGCGGTACTACTCCCGAGTACATCCGTGCCGTGTCTAAAAGGGCAGCGGCACTTATCCCCGTACCCATTGAGCCGAAAAATATTACCGCCGTATCGTCATATACCCACGCGGTCAAATTCGGTCAATCACCCATACTTATCGGCGAAAGAATCAATCCCACCGGCAAAAAACGCTTTAAGCAGGCGCTTGTCGAAAGGGATATAAACTATATTCTCAACGAAGGTGTAAATCAGCAGGAAAAGGGTGTGCATATCCTCGACGTAAACGTCGGTCTGCCCGACATTGACGAAAAAGAAATGCTGAAAACAGCGGTCACCGAGCTTCAAGCGGTCACCGACCTGCCGCTTCAAATCGATACCTCCGACATATCCGCGATGGAAACCGCCCTCCGCATTTATAACGGCAAGCCCATGATAAATTCGGTCAACGGCAAGGACGAGGTTATGGCGGCAATATTCCCGCTTGTCAAAAAATACGGCGGATTGGTTGTAGCCCTCACCCTTGACGAAAACGGAATACCAGCAATGGCCGACGGCAGAGTAAAAATTGCCGAAAAGATACTTTCCACCGCCGAAAAATACGGCATTGATAAAAAGGATATTATTTTCGATACCCTCGCAATGACGGTCAGCGCGGACAATTTCGCCGCCGTCGAAACCCTTGGTGCGCTCACGAGGATAAATCGCGATTTAGGTTGTCACACCTCGCTCGGAATATCGAATGTTTCGTTTGGTCTGCCGAATCGCGATGCGGTAAATGGGATTTTCTTTGCCCTAGCCCTCGAAAATGGCCTTTCAGCGGCAATTATGAACCCCTATTCACCCGATATGATGAAAACCTATTATTGCTATCGAGCTCTCCACGGAATCGACGCGAATTGCACCGATTATATCTCGGCGGCTGATAGCTTCACCGTACAAGCGGTAACTTCCGCACCGACCGAAAAGGCGTCGTCAAACGAGGAATATCGCTCGGAGCTGGAAAAGGCGATTGTAAAAGGTTTTCGTGATAGGTCGCGCGAGCTGACCGACGAGCTGTTAAAGAGCGAAAATCCGCTTAAAATAGTTGAAAACGAGATAATTCCCGCACTCAACAGAGTAGGCGAGGGATTTGAGAAAAAGACGGTTTATCTGCCGCAGCTTCTGATGAGCGCAGAGGCGGCACAGTCGGCATTTGAGCGGATAAAATGCGCTATGGTATCGAGCGGAAATGCCGCCGAGTCAAAGGGCGTTTTCGTCATCGCGACGGTAAAGGGTGACATTCACGATATAGGCAAAAATATCGTGAAACTGATACTCGAAAATTACGGATTCTCGGTCATCGACTTGGGCAAGGACGTACCACCCGAATCGGTTGTCGAGGCGGTAATTAGTAACAAAGCTCCGCTTGTCGGATTGAGCGCGCTCATGACCACCACCGTTTCGTCGATGGAAGAAACCATTTTACAGCTTCGCGAAAAAGCCCCGTTTTGCAAAATTGTTGTCGGCGGCGCAGTTCTCACCGAGGAATACGCGAATAAAATCGGAGCCGACAAATATGCAAAGGACGCTATGGAAACGGTTCGTTATGCCGAAAGCATAATGGCACAAAAAACTTAAACAATCAGTAAATTTTACTCATTTTACGGAATTAAATGTTTTTCAGGTGTATTGACTTTGGATGTAAAATGTGGTAGCATAAGTATAATGATTTATGGAGGTTGCATTTATTATGGAACATATCAAAACTATCGAAACAAAGAATCTTTGCGAAAGTGCTAAGAATGGCGGTTGCGGCGAATGCCAGACATCATGCCAGTCTGCTTGCAAAACAAGCTGCGGTATCGCAAATCAGCAGTGTGAAAACACTCAGGAAAGCAAGTAATTGCAAAAAACGGATTAAAAAATGCCGCCGAAATCGGTGGCATTTTTTCGTAATAGAGTTTATGAGGTAAAAGAGGAGATAATCAATGATTCATCAGTACCGTTTGGGCGGATATAATATCGTTATCGACGTATGCTCGGGCGCAATTCACGTTGTTGACGAGGTTGCATACGATATAATTTCCCTTTTTGAATCGAATAGTAAGGATGATATTTTATCAAAAATAGCCGAAAAGTATGCCGACCGAGATGATATTTCGGCCGATGATATTTCGGAATGTTATAACCAGGTCTGCTCATTAAAGGAGCAGGGAAAGCTTTTTGCACCCGACACCTTTGCATCAATGGCAGGTAAATTGAAAGAAAAAACTGCCGGCGTGGTAAAGGCACTCTGCCTTCACGTTGCGCATACCTGCAATCTCAACTGTGCCTATTGCTTTGCCAGTCAGGGAAAGTATCACGGCGACAGAGCCATCATGAGCTTCGAGGTCGGAAAGCAGGCGTTTGATTATCTTATCAAAAATTCGGGTACTCGACGCAATTTAGAGGTCGATTTCTTTGGTGGAGAG
>JAFOCB010000171.1 GCA_017381515.1 Clostridia bacterium
AAGGCATTACAGCGCTGGAGCACAGACTAAACGAAAGGAGAGAATAACAAATGGCACACGTAAAAGGGCAGGCACGCCTGTCAAGATCGCGCGGTGGCGACTATTTTATGTATTTCATAATGTTCTTTTTTGGAATCATATTCGCCATTCCGCTTTATTACACGGTACTTAATTCGTTTAAACCGCTTAACGAGCTTTCGGTATTCCCTCCTCGTTTCTACGTCGTAAACCCGACAACAGAACACTATACTTTGATGCTTAGACTTCTCTCATCGTCAAAGATTCCGTTCTCGCGTTATCTTTTTAACACCGTGTTTATCACAATCGTAGGTACGGTTGGCTCAATCATCATCGCATCGGTTGCAGCTTACCCCCTTGCAAAGCACGACTTCGTAGGTAAGTCGGCATTATACAACATTATCGTTTGGGCGATGATGTTCAGCGGTGAAGTTACCAGTATTCCGTCATACCTTATCGTTACGGGACTCGGACTTTACAATACATATTGGTCGATATTCCTTCCGAACTGGTCGGGTACAGGTAACGTATTCCTTATGCGTCAGTTTATGGAAGCAAACATTCCTTCGGCGGTAGTCGAAGCGGCTAAAATTGACGGTTCTAACGAATGGAACATCTATTGGCGAATCGTAATGCCGAACGTAAAGCCAGCTTGGTTGACCCTCATCATCTTTAACTTTGGTGGATACTGGGGTTCAGGTGCCGGCTACATCAATATCGAAGAAATGAAGCTGCTCCCGACCGCAATCGGTCAGATCACCTCAGCCGGTATGACCCGTGCAGGTGCCGGTTGTGCTGTTGGTGTATTCATGCTTGTTCCACCGCTCATTTTGTTCCTGTTTAGCCAGAGTGCTATCATGGAAACGATGTCAACGGCCGGACTTAAATAAAAAAAGATCTTTGCCACGACATCAAATATCATGATAGGAGGAACTAATATGAAATTATTTGCTAAAATAATGAGTGTAGTAGCGTGCGTAGTAATCGTAGCTTGTACCGTTCTTTTACCGGCATCGGCATTGTCGCTTGCCCCGTACGAAGGATACGACTACGACCCGTATGGTCAAGCTACTGCTGCTCCTTTGGGATACATTCCCGATAAAAAGGTTACATACGTTGATATGAATGTTATCGGCGGCGTAGGTCAAAGCGGCGCAGAAAATGGCCTCAACCGTCCGGAAGATATGTTCAGATATAATGATACATTCTTTATTGCCGATACAGGAAACAACCGAATTGTTGTGCTTGATAGCGAACTTCAATATGTCACAGAGTACACCGAATTCGTTAGTGCTGATGGAAGCGAAAGCTATCCCATTCTTTCACCGCGCGACGTCTTTGTCAGAGAGGATACAATTTATGTGTGCTGCAACGAAACAAAGACTGACGACAAAGGCAAAAACTACAAGGACGGTTACATTCTTTCAGCCACCCTCGAAGGTACACTCAATAAACGCTATGGAAAGCCGGTTCACGAATCGGTAGAAATCAAGGACTACGAGCCGCTTACCGTAGTAGTTGATAAATCGGGCTATCTTTATATCAGAGCGCTCGGTATTCTGGAAGGACTTATCATTCTCGATACAGATGGTGAATTTGTTCAGTACTACGGCGCAAATAAGGTAGTAATGACATGGGCACTCGTAGTTCAGGCCATGTGGAAAAAGGTATTTAACCGTCAGTCAACCTCCACAACAATAAAGGCCGTACCTACCGAAATGTCCAACCTGTTTATGGATAGCGAAGGATTTATTTATACAACGACATCTACCGATACGGTAGAAGCCAACCTTCGTCTGAGAAAGATCAATCCTCTCGGTGAAAACACCCTTATCCCTGACCCGAACGCAATCATCTCTACCGTTTATGGCGACCGAGCTATAACTAGTGAGCTTGAGGACGTTTACGTTGACGAAGAGGGATATATCGCAGTTGTCGATCTTAAAATGAGTCGTATATTCGTTTACGATAGCCGAAGCGTTCAGCTTACCGTTTTTGGTAACGGACATAATCAGCTCGGCTCAATCAAGCATCCGACAGCAATCACCAAATATGGTGAAAAGTACTATGTACTTGACCAGATATCCGGATCAATCAATATTTACAAGCCCACCGAATATATGAAGAAGCTAGTTATAGCTGATAAATATTATCGTGACGGTCACTACGTTGATGGCGAAAAATATTGGAGAGAGGTTCTTAAATACAACTCAAACTTCTCGATCGGATATGCCGCAATCGGCAAATCGCTGCTTCAAAAGGAACAGTACAAAGAGTCACTGGCCTATCTTAAATATGGACAGGATAGAACTTCATACTCAGCAGCTCTCGCAGAATATAGAAAGCAGTATGTGCGCGACAACTTCTTATGGTTTGTGCCGCTGTTACTGGCTTGCGCAGTTGCATTTATCAAGGGAATTGGCTTGATTCAAGCTGCACTCGGAATCCAGAGGAAAAAGACGAGTATTAAGTTCAAATAATCTTAGATATTTATTAGGAGGTGACAAAATTGGCTACATATTCAGCACTTGCTAAATATAGCAAAAAAATGATTAGCGAAATACAGTGGAAGCATCTGTTACCGAAATATTGGAACTGGAAAAAGATCATTTGGCCGTTCCGTGTATTGATTCACCCGTTAAAGGCATATAACGAAATCAAATACGAAAAGACAGGTTCAGTTGGCCTTTCATTTGTAATTTTGGCTGCATGGTTTTTCAGCAGCATATACGAATATCTGGAATACGGTTTCCAGTTCACAACAAACAAGGTTGAAATGCTTAGCGTTTTGTCCGAGTTTATGAGTTCAGCGATGATCATTGTATTATGGTCCATCGCAAACTGGGCAATATGTACACTTATGGACGGCGAAGGATGGTTTAAAGAGATTTGGATAGCAAACAGCTATGCCACAATGCCTCTCGTAGTTACCATCATTCCGCTTACCATACTTTCAAAGGTCCTCACAATCGAAGAAGCATCATGGTTGACATTGCTTGGCTCCATCGCATTCTGCTGGACGGTATTGCTCATGTTAATAGCAAATACAATTATCCACCAATACTCAATAAAGAAGAGTATTTTCTCGATGGTACTCACCGTTTTAGGCGTGTTCATCCTCTTGCTCCTTGTTGTATTGTTGGTATCACTTGTTGCACAGTTCTGGGATTTCATCACTGTAATCGGACGTGAACTGATGTTTAGATTTAACGGATAGGTAGGTGAGATAGATGAAAAACAAATTCAGATTATTATATGTTGTAGTAGCTCTTGTTTTGGTTCTTACTCTGTCATCTACCTCGTTCGTTGTTTCTGCTGACGAAATTGAAGCAGCAACCGAATCTGCCGAAACGGTTGATATAACAGAAGAAGTAAAGGAAACTGCCCCCGTATTCAGCGGAATCGAAGAATTTGAAAAAATTGCTGAACTCGGCGGATTAAGACTTTACATGCTCGAAAAGACAAACGAATGGATTTGCTTCGGTGTAGAGGAAATCAAGACTGGCGAGGTATGGTACTCAATGCCGCAGAATCTGGACAGCATTACAATCGCCACCAGAAAGAAAGAAGCAAAATCTACAGGCGTTGTCACCTATCAGAACGAGAATAAGAATGATTCTTACGTTTATACAAGCGATGCCGTAAGAAAAGGAAACTACAATATCGAAAAGATTGAAAACGGCGTTAGAATCACCTACGAATTCCCGAAAAAAATCACAGAAACAAAGAAGATTACATTCGGTTTCACAGTACCGATGGTCTTCCGTTTGACAAAGGACGGCGGCTTCGAGGCCGGTGTCGAATTCACAAAGATCAAGACTGAGAAGAAGTCAGAGCACGAAATCATTTCTGTTGCTGTAATGCCTTACTTTGGAAGCGCACTATATGAGTCTGACGGATATATGTTCCTTCCGGACGGAAGTGGCGCTATCATCGACAACGATTATCAGGCACTTGACGGACTTTCAAAGCGTATCTCCTACCAGGTTTATGGTACAGATACCGCATTGAACAGCAAATACTCGCTTGGAAAAACCGAGCCGGTTGTATTACCCGTATTCGGAACAAAGGGCGACGACAAGGGTTTCTTAGCCGTTATAAAGGATGGCGACGCAGTAGCACGAGTAACTGCAATGCCTTCACGTGCAGCAGTTCCTTACACTTCGATTTATGCTGATTTCACATACAATTATCAGGATACCTTCGACACCACGTCAAACTGGTTTAACAAGGCGTATAACCAGGTTGCCTACGGATACTCGATGATCGAATGCTGTTCAGTTGTTTACTATCCGCTTTCAGGAGAGGATAGCGACTATATCGGAATGGCAAAGCGTTACAGAAAGTATCTTACAGAAGAGGTTGGGGTAAAACCATCCGCATCTGCTAACGTAACCCTTAACATTGATACAATGGGCGCAATAACAAAGAGTGTATCAAAGTTTGGATTTATCGTTGACGCAATTCAAAAGGTTACAAACTTTGACGAAGCAGGACAGATGCTCACCGAGCTTAATAAGAGCGGAGTCAAGAATGTTGATCTGAGAATGACGGCATGGACCGATGGTGGTATTAAATCGACCTTTGTTGACTCAGCCGACCCCGAGAGCGAACTTGGCGGAGAAAAGGAACTCAAAAAGCTTATTTCAACCGCAAAAGAGCTTAAATCAGACCTGTATTTCGACATTGACGTTTGCGCCGTATATGAGGGCACATTCTTTTGGCCGATTAGAAAGGTCGCTGTTCGAAACATTCTTAACGAATACGCGCAAAAGGGCTTCTTCCGTCGCGACAATGGTCTTTTCCATGGCGGAGAGGCAAACTACTTCCTCGTTAATCCGAAGTATTTCGAGGAGCAGATAAACGCATTTACAAACGATTTCAAGGGCTACAATCAGTCGAATCTTTCACTTGGATCGCTTGGTTCTACCCTGTATTCCGACTTTAACAACGGAAGTAACTTTACCGACCGTCAGAAATCTGAGGAGTTGATAAAGAAGGCGCTCAGCGTTGCAAAGGAAAAGGCAGGCAGCATCGTAGTTGATAACGGTAATGCGTACACCTACGCATACGCGGATAAGATTATTTCGCTTCCTATGTACTCGAGCGGATACGAATCAACTACCAGCGATGTACCGTTTGCCCAGATCGCATTACACGGTCTTATCGAATATACCGAATCGGCTCACAATCTTTGTGACGACCCGACAATTCAGTTCCTCCGTATGCTCGAAACCGGCTCAATGCCTTATTACATGCTTACATGGAGCGAAAGTACAGTATTCCTTGATACTGAGTTTAATGATATTTACAGCAGTAACTTCTACACATGGAACGAAACCGCCATCAGAGATTATAAGACGCTTTCATCCATTTTCGACGGCTACTGCGATAAGGAAATTACCGACCACGTTATAATCACCGACAATGTTAGAAGTACAACCTACGGCGACGACCTCACAGTTGTAGTAAACTACGGTGAAAAAGATTATGACTTTGGCGGAGCTACTGTTAAGGCAGGAAGCTTTATTGTAGTAAAGGAGGGTGAATAATGAGAAGAAAACCTCGCGAAGCGGCCGAAATTCGACGTAGAGCTCGAGCCGGTAAGCTATTTTTGCTTCCCTTTATGATTGGCTTTGTTTGCTTCTATGTTCAACCGCTTTTACTCTCGCTTTTCTACACATTTATTAACGTTCAGCCGGCCCCGGGCGGCGGTCTTGACCTTGGTACAGGCGATACCTTTGTTGACAAGCTCAATCTTGATAACTACAAATACATGCTCGAGCAGGAAAACGATTATTGGCAGGCCCTTATCAACACCTTCAAGGATATGGCAATCACAGCCCCGGTAATCATTATCTTCTCTCTGTTTATCGCCCTCATTCTTAACCAAAAGTTTAGAGGTCGTGTAATCGCCCGTGCAATATTCTTTATGCCGGTTGTA
>JAFOCB010000172.1 GCA_017381515.1 Clostridia bacterium
GCTTTTCGAGAAGGTTGGTTACCTCCTCCTTAATAACGCCGTTGCGGAAGAATGCAGTAATGAACTTACCTGAGCCGTCGGGCTCGTCACCGCCCGAGAATCCACCGGGGATAAAGATAATCTGCGACTGCTTAACCTTGTCGGCAAACTGCTCAACGCTGCGAGCAATTCCATCGGCAGTAAGGTTATTGATAACGAATATTTCGGCCTCTGCGCCGGCGTCGGTGACAGCCTTTGCCGAGTCGTATTCACAGTTTGTACCCGGGAAAACAGGGATAAGTACACGAGGCTTTGCAACCTTGATTGCTGGAGCAGAAACCTTGCCGTCGGTATAGGAAATTGTAGCAATTTCCTTGTTTTCGCTCAGCAGGTTGCAGCTATAAACGCTTTCGAGCTTGTCCTCGTAAACCTTCTGAAGCTTGTCGAGTGAAATGGTCTCGTTTCCTAGTGAAATTACGCCGTCGTCGGTAACGTAGCCGAGTGTAGCATCCATATAATCGTCGCTACTAATTTCGAGTACAAATGAGCAATAATCGTAATCAAAAATATTATCGAGCTTTGTATTGTTTTCGTACTTAAATCCGAGCTTGTTACCGATACACATTTTAAATACCGCTTCTGCGATACCGCCCATGCAGGGAGTGTAGCAGGCAACCGCCTTTTTCTCGCGCATGAGGGTTGTAACGGTTGTAAAGAGGTTGAGGAGTGATTCGGTAATGGGCAAACCGTTTTCATCAAGCTCGGGGCGGAGTACGATAACTCTGTTACCTGCTTTTTTGAATTCGGGTGAAACGATATTCTGAATCTTATCGGTTGTAACGGCAAAGGAAACGAGTGTAGGCGGAACGTCTAATTTCTCAAACGAGCCGCTCATTGAGTCCTTACCACCGATTGCGCCGATGCCAAGCTCCTTTTGTGCCTTGAATGCGCCGAGGAGAGCGGCAAGCGGCTTGCCCCAACGGTGAGCGTCCTTATTCGGACGTTCAAAGTATTCCTGGAAGGTGAGATAAACGTCCTCGAATTTTGCACCCGTAGCGATGAGCTTGCATACCGATTCCAAAACGGCGGTGTATGCGCCGTGATAGGGGCTCTTTTCTGTGATGAAGGGGTTATATCCCCAAGCCATCAGCGAACAGTCGTCGGTATGCGCCTTTTCCATCGAAATTTTCTGTACCATTGCCTGAATAGGTGTCTGCTGATACTTTCCGCCAAAGGGCATGAGTACGGTGCCTGCGCCGATGGTCGAGTCAAAGCGCTCCGAAAGTCCACGCTTTGAGCAGATGTTGAGGTCGTCAACCAGCTTTTTGTACTCGCTGGTGAAGTCAGCTCCAACCTCTCTCTTGTATTCCTGCGGCTTTGTAACCGCGATGTCAATGTGCTTCTGTGCACCGTTTGAGTTAAGGAATTCGCGGCTGAGATCGACAATCTGCTTTCCGTTCCATGTCATTGTCAGACGCGGGTCTGCCTTTACAGCGGCAACTACTGTTGCTTCGAGGTTTTCACTGTTTGCAAGCTCGATAAAGCGGTCAACGTCCTCTTTTGCAACTACTACCGCCATTCTTTCCTGCGATTCGCTGATTGCAAGCTCGGTGCCGTCGAGTCCGTCATACTTCTTCGGTACGGCATTGAGGTCGATATTCAGTCCGTCGGCAAGCTCACCGATAGCAACCGAAACACCACCTGCGCCAAAGTCGTTGCAGCGCTTAATCATACGGCTAGCTTCATAGTTTCTAAACAGACGCTGTAACTTACGTTCTTCGGGCGCGTTACCCTTCTGAACCTCTGCGCCACAGCTTTCGAGCGACTGTAATGTGTGTGATTTTGACGAGCCGGTAGCGCCGCCACAACCGTCACGTCCTGTACGACCGCCGAGAAGGATAACAATATCGCCATCCTCGGGACGTTCACGACGAACGTTCTTTTCAGGAGCAGCGGCAATAACTGCGCCGATTTCCATTCTCTTTGCGGCATAGCCGTCGTGATAAATTTCGTCAACGATACCGGTAGCGAGACCAATCTGGTTTCCGTATGAGGAGTAACCGGCAGCGGCTGTTGTAACGATTTTGCGCTGGGGAAGCTTACCTTCCATTGTTTCGTTAACCGGTTTAAGCGGGTCGGCAGCGCCGGTAACGCGCATAGCACCGTAAACGTAGCTGCGTCCCGAAAGGGGATCGCGGATAGCACCGCCAATACAAGTAGCGGCACCGCCAAAGGGCTCGATTTCGGTCGGGTGATTGTGTGTCTCGTTCTTGAAAAGGAGGAGCCACGGCTCTTTTTTACCGTCGGCTTCAACCTCGATTTTTACTGTACAAGCGTTGATCTCTTCCGATTCATCGAGCTTGTCGAGCTTTCCGATGCTGCGGAGATATTTTGCAGCCAAGGTACCGATGTCCATCAGGTTAATCGGCTTTGTGCGGCCGAGCTGCTTTCTGGTTTCGATATAGTCGTCATACGCATCTTGCAGCAGCTTGTCCTCAAAGGAAACGCTGTCAATGGTTGTGAGGAAGGTGGTATGACGGCAGTGGTCCGACCAATATGTATCAATCATGCGGATTTCGGTGATGGTCGGGTCACGCTGTTCGCTGATAAAGTAATTCTGACAGAATGCGATGTCGTCCTCGTCCATAGCAAGACCGTAATTCTTTACAAAATCGGCAAGTTCACTCTTTGTCAGTTTGCAAAAGCCGTCGAGTGTCTCAACCGAGTCGGGAATTTCGTACTCTGCCTGTAATGTTTCGAATGTGTCGAGGGTTGCCTGACGCGATTCGACGGGGTTGATTACGTACTTTTTGATTTCGGCGATTTCGGCTTCGCTGATTTTACCATAAAGCATGTAAACCTTTGCCGTGCGGACGGTCGGACGTTCACCCTGCGAGATAATCTGAATACATTGAGCGGCTGAATCTGCTCTCTGGTCAAACTGACCGGGCAAAAACTCAACGGCAAAAACTACGTCGCCGTCAAGCTCGATTTGGTCGCTGATAATGTCGAGCTGGGGTTCGGAAAAAACTGTACCCTTTGCGTAGTCGAATAGCTCCTTATCAATGTTTTCGACGTCGTAGCGGTTGATTATGCGAAGGTCGGTAACTCCGTCAATCTGAAGAAGTCCTCTAATATCGGCAAGAAGGGCGGCTGCTTCGTTAGCAAGCTCCTTTTTCTTTTCAACGTATATGCGATAAACCATTTATTTTTCCTCCTTTGCCGCGAGGGCTTTCTGTCCAATGTCGTTTCTGAAATATGCGTTGGCAAAATTTATGCTCTTTGCGACCGAATATGCCTTTTCGATAGCATTTTCGAGATTGTCGCCCACCGAAACTGCACCGAGTACACGTCCACCTGCCGTAAGCAGCTTGCCGTCCTCGGTTTTTGCTCCTGCGATATAAATTTCGCCGTCAACATTTTCGGGAAGGGTGATTTCGAATCCCGAATCATATTTTTGCGGATAGCCGTCGGAAGCCATAACTACACAGCAAGCCGACTTATCTGAGAATTTAACCATTTCATTTGTGAGGGTGCCGTTGGTTGTCGCTACCATGATTTCAAAAAGGTCACTTTCGAGAAGGGGAAGAACAACCTGCGTTTCGGGGTCACCGAAGCGGCAGTTGTATTCGATTACCTTTGGTCCCTTTTCGGTCAGCATAAGACCGAAGTAAAGACAACCCTTGAAGGTTCTGCCTTCCTTTTCCATAGCACGAATGGTCGGCAAAAAGATTGTTTCCATACAAACATCAGCAATTTTGTCGGTGTAGTAGGGGTTGGGCGCAATGGTACCCATACCGCCGGTATTGAGTCCCTCGTCGTTGTCCTTTGCACGTTTGTGGTCCATTGACGAAATCATGGGTACGACCATCTTTCCGTCGGTGAACGAAAGCACCGAAACCTCAGGACCGGTGAGGAATTCCTCGATGACAATGTTGTTTCCGCTATTGCCGAAAACCTTGTCCTCCATGATTGACTTGACTGCCGAAACGGCTTCATCCCTTGTGGTTGCGATGATAACGCCCTTACCGAGAGCGAGTCCATCCGCCTTTATAACTGTGGGGATGGGAGCTGTTTGGAGGTATTTAATCGCATCGTCAGCGTTGTCAAATACCTCGTATTCGGCGGTAGGAATGCCGTATTTTTTCATCAAATTCTTTGAAAAAACCTTGCTTCCTTCGATTATAGCCGCGTCGGCATTAGGACCGAAGCAGGGTACACCGATTTTATTCAGAGCGTCAACCGCACCGAGTACAAGCGGGTCATCTGGAGCAACGACAGCATAGTCGATTTCGTTTTCTTTTGCGAAATTTACGATGCCGTCAATGTCCTTTGCACCGATATTGACACAGGTTGCGTCCAGAGAGATGCCGCCGTTGCCCGGTAATGCAAAAATCTCTGTAACCTTGTCATTTTCCTTTAATTTTTTAATGATAGCGTGTTCACGACCACCGCCGCCAACAACCATTATTTTCATATCAAAAACACCCTTAAATTATATTGTATTAGTGGTGGAAGAGTCGCATTCCGGTAAAGGCCATAACCATACCGTACTTGTTACAGGTTTCGATAACCTGGTCGTCTCTGATTGAGCCACCCGGTTCAGCGATATAGCTTACGCCGCTCTTGAATGCTCTTTCAATATTGTCGCCAAAGGGGAAGAAAGCATCAGAGCCGAGAGCAACACCGGTAATCTTGCTGAGGAATTCGCGAGCTTCCTCGTCGGTGAGGGGTTCGGGCTTTACGGTGAAGTATTTTTCCCAGTTGCCGTCGGCACAAACGTCCTCTTCGTTCTTGTTGATATAGCCGTCGATAACGTTATCTCTGTCGGGACGTCTAATATCGCTGCGGAAGGGGAGGTTAAGCACCTTTTCGTGTTGACGGAGGAACCAAGTGTCTGCCTTTGAACCTGCGAGACGGGTGCAGTGAATACGCGACTGCTGACCGGCACCTACGCCGATTGCCTGTCCGTCAACGGCATAGCATACCGAGTTTGACTGTGTATATTTTAATGTAATGAGAGCGATGATAAGGTCGCGCTTTGCTTCGTCGGTAAAGTTCTTGTTATCGGTAACGATGTTTTCGAGGAGGGCTTCGTTGATTTCAAAGTTGTTTCTACC
>JAFOCB010000173.1 GCA_017381515.1 Clostridia bacterium
AATTCAGGTAGATATCGTAGTAAGCAAAGTACCTGTCCGCAGTGTCATTGATACGGCGAAAAAGGTTCTTTATACCGGACATATCGGCGACGGCAAGATCTTCGTTTACGATGTTGAGAATGTTGTAAAGGTTCGTACCGGCGAAGAAGGATATGATGCCCTTCAGGATGTTGAGTAGGTGATCATATATGAAATATATGATTGAACTTACCACCGCAAACGATATACAGGAATTTACAAAGATTGTTCAGGGTGTTGATGTGGATGTTCGGTTGGAAGGAAAAGATGAAAACGGAAATCATTGGGAACTTTCGGCAAAATCTATGTTGTGCGTGTTGTTGCTTGGCGGTCATATAAAGCGCAGACATAGAATGTCTCAAAACATAGATTGGAATACGATATATTGTAAATGTGAGAAAGATATTTACCCTTTGATACAAAAGTTCATAAAAGAATAAATTCTAAATATAAAAGGAACTTACTGTTATGAAAATAATAAAAGAAAATGATTTCGCTCCACAGATTGATTTCAAGGAGCAAACTCCGGATGTTTTGCTTAAAACTGAAAAGCCGGATCCTCTTTACGAAAAGGCTTTCCTTTCCAGAGAGGACAAGAGCAAAACGGAATATGCTCAAAATACGACAACCTGGGACTAAGGCTAAAACTGAATATCTCAAAAGCGTTAGAGAAAAGAGAAGTAATGCAGATCACTCGCCCATAGCGAATACGGGACGGTGGAAGCCGTATGGCGAGCCTGCACGAATAACACTTTTCGAGCTGCAATCTGAAAAGATAAATCTCATTAGGTGCGCCGTAGCGTCACACGTCAGATGACAGAGTCTTGCTTGAGATTCGGAAAATGAGAACAAATACAGGTGGCACCGCGAGTACAGCAATCGCCCTGTAGGATGCTGAATTTACTTTTTTACGGAGGTATTTTCCATGTGTTCTATTATGGGTTACTGTGGCAGCGGTGCCACTTTTGATAGTTTTAAGAAAGGTTTTGACCGTACAGTATCACGCGGACCGGATGATAGTCGAATTATTGATACAGGTAAAGGTCTTCTTGGTTTTCACAGGCTTGCTATTATGGGTTTGACTCCTTCGGGAATGCAACCATTTGAGCTTGATGGCAGTTATGTTATCTGTAACGGCGAGCTTTATGGCTTTGAAAAGCAAAAGAAAGAATTGATTGATAAGGGTTACACATTCAAAAGCGAAAGCGATTGCGAAATTTTGCTGCCCTTATACCGAGAATATGGCACGGATATGTTCGCCATGCTGGATGCGGAGTTCGCCTGCATTATCTATGACGGAAAAACAGGTGAGTATATTGCGGCCCGCGATCCCATCGGCATTCGCCCGTTATACTATGGTTATGACGGTAATGGTGTGATTCTGTTTGCCAGTGAGGCAAAAAACCTTATAGGACTTACCGATAAGATTATGCCATTTCCTCCCGGTTATTACTACAAAGACGGCAAATTTATCTGCTATTGCGATATTGCCGAGGTGGATACCGTTTGCCACGATGACCTTGAGACTGCGTGTACTAATATTCGCGAAAAGTTGGTGGCAGGTGTGGAAAAACGTCTTGTTGCTGATGCAAGGGTAGGCTTTTTGCTTTCGGGCGGACTTGATTCATCCCTGGTATGTGCTATTGCCGCCAGAAAAAGTAAAACACCAATCAAAACCTTTGCCATCGGCATGAGCGAGGATGCTATTGATCTGAAATACGCAAAACAGGTTGCTGATTATATCGGCAGTGACCATACGGAGATCTATATGACGCCCGATGAGATCATTGCCACGCTTGACGGACTGATTTATATGCTCGGCACCTTTGATATTACGACCATTCGTGCCAGTATGGGTATGTACCTCATCTGCAAAGCGATCCACGAGCAGACCGACATCCGCGTACTTTTGACCGGGGAAATTTCCGATGAATTGTTCGGTTATAAATACACCGACTTTGCTCCGTCGGCAGAAGCATTTCAGAAAGAGGCACAGAAGCGTATCCGTGAACTTCATATGTATGATGTGCTCCGTGCCGATCGCTGTATTTCGGTAAACTCTCTTGAAGCAAGAGTGCCTTTCGGCGATCTTGATTTTGTGAAATACGTCATGGCTCTTGATCCAAAAATGAAGCTGAACAAATACGGCAAGGGAAAGTATCTGCTTCGTCACGCTTTTGAAGGCGGCGGATATCTTCCCGATGAGATTCTGTGGCGTGAAAAAGCCGCCTTTTCCGATGCGGTAGGACATTCTATGGTGGATTATCTCAAAGAATACGCTGAGCAGCAGTATTCGGATGAAGAATTTGAAACTGCCCGCAAGAAATACACCCACGCTAAACCGTTTACGAAAGAATCTCTGCTTTACCGTGAAATCTTTGAAAAGTATTATCCCGGTCAGGCAGAAATGATCGTTGATTTCTGGATGCCGAACAAGTCTTGGGAGGGCTGCGACGTAAACGATCCTTCAGCTCGTGTGCTTTCAAACTATGGAGATAGCGGAAAGTAGGATTAAGCGATGAGGTGGCTTGTGTTGCATCCTTTTGCTGATGATACTTTCAGTTCATAAAACCTCCGTTTGTGGCAAGATATTAACTATGCGCACAACTATTGATAATTCGAGGGGTATCTATTATAATGCAGTTAATAAATATGCCGCTTGTGGCAAAAAAATTAAGTGGATGATATTATGGGGATTAAACGCGACTTATATCTGAACAAACTGATCGCAAGAAAGCAGAATGGTTTTATTAAGGTAATATGTAACGATGGGCGTAAAGGAGTTTCTTTTGAATGAAAACAGCCTGGAACTGTAACAGACTGAAATTGAACGGATTGGAGGTGGCCCTTTTTGAGCAGTCAAGAGTTTAACAAAACAATGGAATATATCATACAGGCGATGCGTGAAAAGGGCTACGATCCGTATCAGCAATTAAGGGGTTATCTTTTGGAAAACGAGCCTGGGTATATTACACGATACAAGGATGCCCGTACACTAATTCAAACGCTTGATAAAGAACAAGTAGAACAATATCTTGCTCAATATGAGAAAAAGGAATAAAAAGGAATGAAAAACATCATTTTAGTGGGAATGCCCGGCTCAGGAAAAAGCACATTGGGTATTCTGCTTGCAAAAAAGATACATTACGGCTACATCGACAGTGATAGTGTCATCGTTGCAAAAGAAGGGAAACTTTTGCCAGAGTTGATTGAGGAACTTGGCAACGAAGGTTTTCTTGAATTGGAAGCCCAAGTGAACTCTTCAATCAAGGCAAGGCGCTGTGTGATTGCGACGGGAGGCAGTGCCATTTATCGTGGCGATGTGATCGAAAAAATGAAAGAAAACGGTATTGTTGTTTATCTGAAGATTCCCTATGAAGAGGTAGAAAAACGGTTGGGTGATCTAAAGAAGCGTGGAGTTGTATTAAAAGAAGACTTTACACTGAAGGATCTGTATAACGAGCGAGCACCTCTGTATGAACAACATGCGAATTATATTGTTGAGCTAAGCGAAAACTCTGTGGAAGATAGTGCCGAAAAAATCCTTAAAGTTATAGAGCCACAGAAATCGTAAATCACGATATAATTTACAACTAAACGAAGCACGGCGGCAGGGAGATTTTCTCTCTGCCGCTATTTTTTATTCAAAATGTATTGACATTTATATCGGTTGCCGATATAATGAATATAACGGAAGCTGATATAACGGAAGTCGTAGTAATGCGAAGGGAGCTAATTTTATGTCTAACACAGCACTTACAGAAGCGGTATATTACATTTTATTGTCGCTGATGCAGCCGATGCACGGCTATGGAATTATGCAGAATGTAGAACAGTTATCAAATGGCAGAGTAAAACTTGCTGCAGGTACTCTTTATGGTGCGATAAACACACTTCTTG
>JAFOCB010000174.1 GCA_017381515.1 Clostridia bacterium
CAGTCTTTTCTTCTTCGATGTATTCGTCAAGCTTGCCCTTAACGTTCTTTTCTTCGGGGAGAAGAATCTTATACTTAACACCCTTGCGTGTCTTTGTATCTTCGGTACCGAATTCGAAGTAAATCTTTCCATCTTCTTTGATGAGGACACCTTCGATAAAGTTCATCTGCGGTGAACCGATAAATCCAGCAACAAACTTATTAGCCGGCTTGTCGTAAAGCTTTGTCGGTGTGTCAACCTGCTGAATAAGACCATCCTTCATAACTACGATACGGTCAGCCATTGTCATAGCTTCGGTCTGGTCGTGGGTAACGTAGATGAAGGTTGTACCAATTCTCTTATGAAGTTTTGCAAGCTCTGTACGCATCTGTGCACGAAGCTTTGCGTCCAAGTTTGAAAGCGGTTCGTCAAGAAGGAATACCTTCGGCTCACGTACGATAGCACGTCCGAGAGCAACGCGCTGACGCTGACCACCCGACAATGCCTTCGGCTTTCTGTCGAGGAGGTGTTCGATGTCAAGGATACGTGCAGCTTCTTCTACGCGGCGCTTGATTTCATCCTTCGGAGTCTTACGCAGTTTGAGACCGAATGCCATGTTCTCGAATACGGTCATGTGCGGATAAAGAGCGTAGTTCTGGAACACCATCGCAATATCTCTATCCTTCGGTGCTACGTCGTTTACCAGCTTGTCGCCGATATAAAGTTCACCTTCGGTAATTTCTTCGAGTCCGGCAATCATACGGAGAGTGGTTGACTTTCCGCAACCAGACGGTCCTACGAGGATTATAAATTCCTTATCCTTAATTTCAAGGTTAAAGTCGGATACAGCAAGAACGTTACCGGGGTATTTTTTTACTATGTCTTTAAGGGTTAAGCTTGCCATTAAAACTGACCTCCATTTTAAGCGAAATACATTCCGCCTTATATTATAGTGGTATTATATCAAACAAAATTTACAAATACTATGCCCCAATCAAACAAATATAATACCCGCTATTTATTTATATTTACCAACGAATTTTTTTCAATTAAGCGGATTGCACAAAAGCGCATAATTTTTGTTGGTTTATGGTGTAAAAAAATATAACTTATGACCAATTTATGAACTCACTTTTTGTCGCAAAAAATCACCGCGTCATTTTTACCGAATGGATGAATCCGTCACCCTCAACCGACTGAATATCAGCCGCAACAATATATCCGTCGCATACCATCAAATTAAGCAAAATGCCACTCGGACAATGGGGATAATTATTCACCGAATATGAGTATCTGACCACCTGGCAGCCGGTAAATTCGCGCAAATCGAAACCCTGCGAAAGTTGAATTTGATTGTACCTTTCGAGGTCGTCATCCAAGCTGTCGGCGATGTTGAATTTTTGAACCTTTACCGGTTTTTCGGACACATCCCAGCCAAAAGAACGGGCATACTCGACCTGATTATCTATACTGTCATAAATTCCTTTCACGCCGCTGCCCTGAGCCACAAAAACGGCTATCACGATAACAGCAATTATACAAATCGCACAGATTATAAAGTTCCTCTTTGACGGCATTTTTAGGGTGAAATTGAGCATATTTTCCTCCGAGCTGACGACATTTATTTGTAAAAAATATTGCCATTCGGTATAAAATATTACCTCTGAACTTAATTTATTTTACCGCCCGTTTCGGCAAATAATACATTTGAAAAGAAAAAAGGAGGTGAAAATATGCCATTCGAAATCACGGCAGAATTCGAAAATATCGAGTATGCGGAAATGGCGGCAAATCGGCTCAAAGCTTTTACCGACGTTAAACGCGTGACCATCACAAAGCCGATTTTTCGCAAGGATACGGTGTCGCCCTTTGTGCTTCCCTACCGACCGATTTACGGCAGGGACAGGGACGTTTTGCGCCCTAAAGGTTACGGATATGCGACCAAAACGAGCTACTACGAGCCCGCACTCAGCCAAAAATGCAGAATGAAATTCATTACCGAGGACAAAAAAAGCGTGACACCTATACTGCATAATTTGGGCGCGAATAAAATTTCGGTCGATTCTGTTATAGTATAGCCGACCATTGCATATATTTGAAAGACTGACAAAACAAATCTGCACAAAAACGCAGACCGGAAAGGCGGAAAATATAAAAATGGAAAGCTATTACCCCGAAGGATACCTACTGAATACAAGCGAAAATCGCACAATTTTATCCTCGATAAAGGGGCTTGAAGATGCGTCGCTTAAAAGAAAAATCGTCGAAGCAACCGTCACCCTTTGCGACTATGAGCATAATCTACTCGTAGACCTCGGCGAAATCAAAGGCATCATTCCCCGCGAGGAAGGTGCAATCGGAATACGCGAAGGAACCGTCCGCGATATTGCTCTCATTTCACGCGTAGGAAAGCCGGTTTCGTTCATAATCGAGTCGGTCGATACCGACAAAAAGACGGCTATCCTTTCGCGACGTGCCGCCCAGGAAAAGTGCCAAGCGGAGTATATTTCGTGCCTCATTCCCGGCGATATTATCAGCGCAAAGGTCACCCATCTCGAAAATTTCGGTGCATTCTGTGACATCGGTTGCGGAATAATCGCGCTTATGCCCATCGATGCCATTTCGGTATCACGAATCTCGCATCCGTCCGACCGATTTTCGCCCAGTGACGGTATAAAAGCAGCGGTAAAATCGATTGACGAGCTTGGTAGAGTTTCGCTTTCACAACGCGAACTTCTCGGCACGTGGGAGGAAAACGCCGCAGAATTTTTGCAGGGCGAGACGGTCGAGGGAATTGTCCGCACGGTCGAGGATTACGGCATTTTTATCGAGCTTGCGCCGAATCTCGCCGGTTTGGCCGAGCCGAGAGATGATGTAGAGGCAGGGCAAAAGGTCAGCGTCTACATAAAGAGCATAATCAAGGAAAAAATGAAACTGAAATTGATTATCATCGACGTGTTTGACGCGCAAAAAAGGTCATCACCCACCAAGTATTTCATCAGCAGCGGTCATATTGACCATTGGCAATATTCACCCGACGGATGCAGTAAAATCATCGAAACCCAATTTTAATACGGCATCAAAAAATCGGCAGTCGCGGAACAAAGCGGCTACCGATTTTTTCATTTTCTTTTAAACATTTCGGTTGGGAGCTGGGCTATTACAATCGCGACAAACATTATGACGCAGCCGATTATCTCCTCGGGTCGCATCGATTGGTTAAGAATAAGCCAACCCGAAATGGCGGCAATAGCCGACTCCAAGCTCATTATGAGGGTTGCAACGGTGGGATTGAGCTTCTTTTGACCGACGATTTGGAGGGTATAAGCGACTCCGCTCGAGAATACGCCGGTGTATAAAATCGGTATTCCCGCCGCATAAATCTCCGACAAATTCGGCTTTTCAAATATCAGCATCATTATTCCGCTGAATAATCCGCAGGCAAAAAACTGAACGCAAGCAAGCTTTATTCCGCTGAAATATGGCGAAAAGCGGTCGATTGCCAGAATCTGAAATGCAAACGATACAGCACAAGCAAGAAGCAGCAGGTCGCTTATTTCCAGCACAAGCGATTCGGTCATACATAAAAGATAAAGTCCCGCCGTCGAAAGCGCAACCGCAATCCATAAAAGGAACGAGACCTTTTTGCCAAAAAAGGTGCTGATTAGCGGGACGAAAATAATGTAGCAGGCGGTGATAAATCCCGCTTTTCCCGTCGATGCGCCCATATTTATCGCCGACTGCTGAAATGCCGACGCAACGGCTAAAAAGAATCCGCATATTGCTCCGCAAATAAATAGATTCGGGCAGTTTTTCGGTCTGGGCGGCTGGTCGTTGTCCTTTTTACACAACACGAAAATAAACGGCAATAAAACAACGCCGCCGATTATATTTCGCACGCAGTTAAAGGTAAATGCGCCGATATTGGACGCCTTTGCCTGCGCGACAAAGGCAACGCCCCAAATAATCGCGCCGATAAGAAGCAGTATGCTTCCAGTAAATTTCTGTCTATTCATTAAATGAACACCTTAATATTCCGTAATAATTTGTATTCCGTCATCAAGTAAAAAGCTGACCGTCCCGTTGCAATCGGTTCGGTAAATTTTCGCTCCCGATTCTTTTAGCCGAGAAATCACCTCGTCGGACGGATGGTCATAGCTATTATCCGCACCGACCGAAATAATGGCATAGTCGGGCTTTACCGCCGACAAAAGCTCGGCTGACGTGCCCGTTTCACTACCGTGATGGGCAATTTTCAGCACGTTGGTCGGGTGATTTATATTCACATCGTTGCCCGAAATATCGCCCGTAATGAGAAAATCGTATTCGCCGAAACCGAGCGAAATTACTGCCGAGCGGTCATTTTCATCGGCGGCATCTTCGTCAAAAAAGACAGTTTTTACCTCAAACCCGCCGAAACGAAAATCATCCATCTCCGCAAGTGAAACAATCTCGCCCGAATAGGACTCCTTAAAGCCGTCGAGCGC
The DNA here is from genome assembly GCA_017381515.1 of Clostridia bacterium. Taxonomy (GTDB): domain Bacteria; phylum Bacillota; class Clostridia; order Oscillospirales; family Acutalibacteraceae; genus UMGS1976. Next base: position 4,467 of record JAFOCB010000174.1, read on the forward strand.
CTCCAAATCCTTTGACTCGGTTGGAGGGACCGAAGTGATATACACCGAATCGACCTGTATTCTTTTACAAAGGGTTGCAAGTCCGCCTAGATGGTCGGCATGGGGATGGGTTATTATCACCCTGTCAATCCTTTCAAACCCGAGGGAACGAATATAATTGCAAAGGGAGATGGCGTGAGATGCGTCACCCGTATCAATTAGCATAACCGCACCGTCACTTTGGACAAGGGTACAGTCGCCTTGACCTACGTCAACAAATCGCACGGCATCGGACGAATCGGGTAGCCGCGTGAGCCCAAAGAATATAAACGCCCTTTCCAAGCATCCTGTAACCGAAATTATCGCAGTAGTGATAATCACAACTGCGATAATTATAATTTTATGTAATTTAATCTTCATCAGCAAGTAACTCATCGGCACCTGTTGCCTGCATTTCCATCCACTGTGCCTTTGTGATGAGGATTTCGCGTCCCTTTGACGCGCCACCATAAGCGCCGACAACGCCCTTTTCCTCAAGCTGGTCAACGATTCGCGCTGCACGGGCATAGCCGAGCTTTAACTTTCGCTGTAACAGAGAGGTCGATGCCTGTCCTGCCTCGATAACCACCTCAACAGCAGCCGGAAGCAGCTCGTCGTATTCACCGTCAGACGATTCGGCGGAAGCAGCAGCTCCACCCTTTTTGCCCTTTTCCTGCGTGGCCTGACGCTCAATTTCCTGCTGAATATTCTCGTCATAGTCGTTTTTCTGACCATTTTTGAGGAAGCTTGCAACCGCTTCAATTTCTGCGTCGGAAATCCAACAGCCCTGAATACGTATCGGCTTTGCAACGCCAACGGGATAATAAAGCATATCTCCTCGACCGACCAAGCGCTCGGCTCCTGCCATATCAATAATGGTACGCGAGTCAACCTGATTGGATACGGTGAGGGCAATTCGTGACGGGATATTCGCCTTAATCAATCCGGTGATAACGTCAACCGATGGGCGCTGGGTAGCAATAACGAGGTGCATTCCTGCGGCTCGTGCCTTTTGCGCCAAGCGGCAGATGGAATCCTCAACCTCGTTAGGCGCCGTCATCATAAGATCGGCAAGCTCGTCGATGAAAATGACTATCTGCGGAAGTGGTTTGAGGGTGTCACTCTTTTTCGCGAGTTCGTTATACGCTTCGAGATTTCGTACCCCGTTATCGCTGAGAACCTTATATCTATGTGTCATTTCGGTAACCGCCCACGAAAGCGCTCCCGATGCCATTCTGGGATCCGAAACAACCGGTACGAGAAGGTGCGGTATTCCGTTATACACCATCATTTCGACCGCCTTGGGGTCGATCATGAGCATTTTAACCTCGTCGGGAGTTGCCTTGTAAAGCATACTCATAATAATCGAGTTGAGACAAACCGATTTACCCGAGCCGGTAGTACCTGCGATAAGCACGTGGGGCATTTTTGCAATATCCATAAAGCAGTTTGCGCCCGAAATATCCTTGCCGAGTATTCCCGTGACCTTGCTCTGAGCCGAAACAAATTCCGCCGACTCAATCAGTTCACGCGCGGCAACAGACGTGCGGATTTTATTCGGAATTTCGATTCCGACAGCCGCTTTATTGGGTATCGGCGCCTCAATACGTACTCCTGCGGCGGCAAGATTGAGGGCAATATCATCGGCAAGATTGGTGATTCGGCTAATCTTTACACCCGCTGCCGGTTGAAGCTCGTAGCGGGTAACCGAAGGTCCTCGGCTGATATTGATAATTCGGGTTTCGACACCAAAGGAACGCAGGGTATCTACCAATTTTTCTGCGTTTGCGGTGAGTTCGCTACGAATGTCACCCGAAGTATCGTTTGACGGACGTTTGAGCAGGTCGATGGGCGGATATTTATATTCCGGTTGCTCAATTTCTTCCTCAAAGTCCTCGTCGTCACTTGTAATTTTGATGCCGCTGCTCTTTCTCTTCGGCTTTTTGTCGGCATAGATGACCTCAACCGACTCGTCAAGCTTTTTAAGCAAATCATCGTCGATTGCACCTGCGTTTTCGTCCTCGATTTCGTCCTGGGCGGGTGCATTTTCAAGCGGGTCGGGCATATCATCAAGCACGTCGTGACGTCGGTATGAATCGACTACGCGACGACCTTTTTTTCTCATTTCCTCGGGGTCGTCCTGCTTTAACTCGTCAGCTTCGCGAACCGGCTCTCCCGAAAGAGGAATATCGTAAGCAAAACGGGTATCAACCTCGACCTCAACCGCCTTCTCTGCTCTGCGGCGCTTATGCTCATTGTACTTGTCAACGGCTACTTCGCGTAATTTTTCGGCGGGTTTACCTGCCTTGTCAACGAATTTGTAAAGTGCGGTTTTGGTAATTATCATCACGATAACAAAAATCGCAAGGGCAAAAATAATTCTGGCGCCAATTTTACCCGCGAGAGCTGTAAACGGGTGGCCAAAAACGGCTCCAAGAAATCCCGAGCGGAAAAAGCCCTCTGTCGTATATGCCGCCTTTATATGTTCC
>JAFOCB010000175.1 GCA_017381515.1 Clostridia bacterium
GACCTGCTGTTGAGGTAAGGGTCTTGCCATTACCATCGAGAGTGATTGCCTTGTCGATGGTGATGATAGCTGAAGCAGTAATGTCAGCGAGAAGAACGATTGTGTCGCCAGCTTCTGCTGCTGCGTAAGCATCAGCAAATGAGTAGAAGTACTTGTCGCCAACCTGTGCTACACAAGCTGCGTCAACGTCACCACATTCGCACTTGCCATCAACGTAGGTATGACCTGTTGCCGGGATTACTGTGGTAGAAATTACTGTACCACATACTTCACAAGTAACTGTGATAGAACCGTCAGCTGTGCAAGTAGCGTCAACTGTTGTGGTCTTTTCTGTATGACCCTTTGCGGGGATTTCTGTGGTAGAAATTACTTCGCCACAAACCGAGCACTTAACGATTGTTGCACCTGCGATTGTACAGGTAGCAGGAATTGTTTCGGTTACTTCAACGTGCTTACAAAGTGCATTGAGAACAACGTCATAGGTGCCGTCATCACGCTTAACGTACTCGTAGCCGTCAGCAACCTTACCAGTGGTATTATCGTCAAAGTTACCACCGTAAAGGGTTACTGTGTAGGAACCGGAGAACAGACCGTTTTTCTGTGTAGCTGTATGTCTGAATGTGCCGCCGTAAATTTCAAGGTTAGCGGCAAAAGCGGTGCCCGGATTGGTATTAACAACCGAATCAATCGAGAAGTTACCGTCATTGATAATTGCTTTGTTGGCCTTATTCTTTGACCAAATGATGGTCGGGTCCATACCGCCCTTTGTATAGGTTGATTTAACCTGACCTGTACCAACGCTATCGTTAATGGTGATGTTACCGCCGTCGAGGGTGAACACGTCTCCGGCAGCATTACCTACAATAGCATAGCCGTTGAGGTCGATTGTAATATCCTTGTTAACCGTTAATCCGGCGGCATACGAATCGCCAACCATCTTGATTGTACCGCCTGCGCTTACTGCGTTGTAAGCATCAAGGAGAGTTTCGTACTTTGTGCCGTTAACTTCTGCTACGTAAGGAAAGGCAGCGCCACATACTGTACATACGTCGTCAACGTAAGTGTGAGAAGTTACAGGGATAGTTAATGTTTCTGTGAAATCACAGTTTGCACATGTAACGTTTGCTACACCTTCTTCTACACAGGTAGCAGCTTTTACAGTTGTTGTAATCTTGCTATGTCCTGTTGCGGGGATAGATTTTGTTGTAGTTATTCCACATTCACAGATACCTTCCACAGAACCCGGCTCTGTACATGTAGCAGGAACTGTTGTAAATGTGTAGCTGTGCTTGTGACCATCTTCGTCTGCGCCTAAATTATTCTTTAATGTCGGGTTCTTTCCGGCAGCGATTGTCCAGAGAGATGTTTCGTCGCCGAGCCAAGCACCTGACTGATAAGCGGCAACATCGCCTGCACCCGAATTTTCGTCGATGGTAGCAGTTCCTGTATAAGAGCGACCGATAAAGTCACCGTGATAATCGACACCATTTGTTGCCTGACAAGTAACTGTGCCGAAGTTATACGAATTGTTTACTGTGGTTTGGGGTAAGTTGTACTGTAATGCAACACCAAGGAGACCGCCTGAATAAGCATCACCGTTGATGGTTCCTTCGTTAGCGCAACGGGTAAATGTTACGGTTGCACCTCTGGATACACCAACAAATCCGCCTGCTGCACTACTGTGACGCTGATGGCTGGATGCTTCCGAATATACTGTACCGGTAGAAACGTCACCATAGTTGATACAGTCGGTAAAGGTTGTTTGGCTGCTGGTATAACCAGCAAAACCACCTGCGTGTGAAGCGTAGCTAACCTCTGCGTAGTTTATACAGTTTGTAAACGAGGTTGTACCGCCGATTTTACCCATGAAAGCGCCAACCTGCTGAGCAGATTTCTGATGGTTTGAAGCAACGGTAGCCTTACCTTTGGTCATACAGCCGATAAAGGTACCGTAACCCTGACCAAACATAAGTCCACGGCCAATTTCTGCACCGTCGTGGTAGCTGCCGGCCAAACCTTCAACCAATACGTTTTCGATGGTACCACCATTTATCTTGTATCCGATGATACCGTGATGGCTGTTCATGGCACTTACATACGAATCAACGATATTAACGTTCTTAAACTGTCCTGTAACGTTATAGAACATACCTGCCTTGGCTGATGTGGAATAATAACCATAAATTGTATGGCCATCACCATCAAATGTGCCTGCAATCTGTGTTTTGTTTTCCGGCCAGTTAGTAAATGAACCCGAGTTCAGATTGTAATTACTGTCAAGCACGTCACGGTTAATAATAATGTCTGCGCCAAGCTTGAAGTGAGCGCCGGAATTTACACCCTTAATTGCAAGGTATGCAAGCTGCTCGGCGTTCATAATGATATACGGGTTAGATGCAGATCCTGAACCGCCGCCATAAGCGGTAGCACAGGTGCCGTCCCAGCCCTTGAGCATATCAAGCTTTTCGCCTATGGGAGCAAGCGCACTAACGAGACCCTCTGAGCCGTTGGCAACGAGAGTATTATAAACGTCGGTTGCTATTGCTTCCTTGTCTTCATCAAAGTCAAAAGCTACTGAATCAACATAATCAGAAAATGCCTGTAACGATGAGAAGCCGATATTGCTCTTGAAACGGACGTTTGAAAATGTTGGGAAGTTTCCGTTACCCTTGCTATTAAAAGGTTCCGGAATATTGTTTGAAACAGTAGTTAAACCGATTTCACTTGATGACTTCCAAGAAACCTTTGCATCCGAGAAGTCGGCGTATGCCGGCATCGGAACTTCTGTTGATGTGTTGCCGTTTGAAAGTGTCCATTCGATCGGTAGGTTGCTGGCGGTTGTGTCGCCTCTGCCGGTGATCAAACGTGTTACAGTAATAACACCGTCGATATATGTAACGGTGTACTGATTGTAGCAGTACTTGTTAGCAAAATCGTCTGAGGTTTCGCAACCTGTTTCTAATTTTGCGAGCTCTTTGTCTTCGTACTTGAGGTAAAGAGCTTTTGCTTCGTAATCAGTAACGAGCTTTAATTCACCGAGAGCAAACTCGGTAGTACCCGTGTCAGCTTTCTTGGTAAAGATTTCCCAGCTGATTGTAAAGCCCATTACGTTGAAAGCTTCTTTAGATACTATTTCTACAGGGCTGCCGGAATTATATTTAATATAATTATATCTTCCGTTAAAAGAGCTGGAATACAAGTTCTCCCAGCTTTTTCCCTTAGAAATAACATCGTAATTAACCAACTCGCCATTTTCGCCATTGAATGTTAACGAATTATAATAGTCAGTTGACATTGCTGCTATTTCGGAATCGTAATCGGTTGACATTGTAGCTGCAGAAGCACAAACGGCAAAAGTGCTGAATGCAATAGCCAATGTCAAAACGATTGCTAATCCTTTTTTGATGATTTGCATAAATTCTTCTCCTTTACTAAAAATTGTTATTTTGTTGCGTTGCCATCTGCTCCACATGCAGATAGTTCTTCACATTATTTATTATAATATTTGTCATATTTTTTTGCAATACCTGTTGTTTTTTTCTGCATTTTACACAAAAAAAACGCTTGTCTTCTCAACATTTCGGCTATATAAAAAAAAAAGTTTCGTTTATTTGTTGAAAACACAGCTATTTTGCATTATTTTGCGAAAACAAAAAATATTTTACGTAGTGCAAGTTTTTTTGATGTTTGCTATTTTGTCATGAAAAAAACGCTTTTACGCTTTACCGGAGCAAAAAGCCGTATTATGCGAAAAAAATATAACAATTTATTGTAGCGTTTATATTTTTAATGGTTCTATGCGCGTCCTGCTTGCACAAAATAATACAACTTCAAAACACCGCTCCATCACCGATTTTTATGTTTCTCGAGTAAAAAATCGCAATTATTTCAACCAGATTTTTACAATTAACGTCAAAAAGCGCCGTTTAATCCTATTCAATCACCCTTTTATACCTTATCCAATCAGACCGCACCAAGCACCGCACCTATATCTACCGCACACCCCGACAAAAAACTCTCACACACATCACGCCAAGCTCACGCATCCTCAACCTGCCGTAATACTCAACGTGCCGCAGCCCCTCAACGCGCACAACCGATGCGATGCCTTGCTACTCGAATCCGCTCTCCCCCAGACTCCCCCTATCACAAATACAAAAAGCGCAGAGATTTTAGCCGAGGTGCGATAACGAAGTATTTATGTAGTGTGGCGGTACAGCGACAAGCTGTACCGCCATTCTGCGTTATTAGGCGGTTTTGCTCTTTTGCCAACGCTCTTTTCTACC
>JAFOCB010000176.1 GCA_017381515.1 Clostridia bacterium
GTTGACGGCTCGTTTGAATCGAGCGGTTATCCGTTGACTACATGGGCTATCTCATTAGGCAGTTATCCCTCAATCCCCAACTACTTCCTCAATACAATGGCTGATTACGGTATTCCTGATGATACAGAAGGAAAAGTAGGAACTGGACTCAGCAAAAACAAAATGAAGAAGCAGTCGTCCTACGTCGGATGGGATTTCGAAAACGTTTGGGAAATCAAAGAAGGAACAGATACTCCTACACTTCGTCACTTTGTATTCAACGAAGAAAAGCCCGAAACCTATCTGAACTTTACCGAAAGCAACAAAAAGCTCAATCTCGGCACCACATATAAGGCAGCCGCTATTGCCACCAATGAAAATGGTGAAGAAATTGAGGCAGATGCATACTTCTACACCACCACACCCGATATTGTTAAGGTAACTGAAACAGGTGAGATTACCACCCTTTCAGAAGGTACCGGTTACGTTTACGTTGTCGATTACAATACCAATAATATTGCACGATTGACCATAAAGATTTCGCTTGTTACACTCTATGGCGACGCTAACTGCGACGGAAAGCTTGATAGCTTAGACCTGCTTAAAGCTCAGCAGCAGATTCTCGGTTATTGCGAACTTTCCGGTGTGGGCTGGTACAACTGCGATACCAACGGCGACAATACAATTGACGCTTCTGACCTCACCGCAATCCAGATGGTAATTGTCGGACTCACAACCTTCGAAAGCTAAATTAGGCGCAATTTAATTAACTAATTAAAACAACCGATTTCGTTCCGCTTTGGAACCTAATCGGTTGTTTTTAATGTATGTTAGTATTTAGTATTATAATAAATAATAAATAATCGGTAAAAAATTCAGTTAGGCACTTGTTTTTTTGCATATTATTTTGCATAATGTATGGTGTCGATTGTTATATTGCCCAAGTTATTCAATTAAATGAGAAAAAAACTGTGGACCTGTAACGAAAAAATCGGATAATTATAAATAATTATTGCATAATTATACGCATAGTGATATTATTATTGCATAACAAACGTATATTTATACAAACGGAGGTATTTTTTATGAATAAACAGGATATTAAAAAGGTTGTACTCGCCTATTCGGGCGGTCTCGACACATCAATCATCATTCCTTGGCTGAAGGAAAACTACAATAACTGCGAGGTTATCGCCGTTTCGGGTAACGTTGGCCAGGCAAGCGAGCTTGAAGGTCTCGAAGAAAAGGCAATCAAGACCGGCGCATCAAAAATTTATATCGAGGATTTGACAAAGGAATTCCTCGAGGACTATGTTTTCCCCTGCGTTCAGGCAGGTGCTAAGTACGAGGATTATCTCCTCGGTACCGCCTTTGCTCGTCCCCCGATTGCAAAGAGAATCGCTGAAATCGCCGTTGCCGAAGGTGCAGATGCAATCTGCCACGGCTGCACTGGTAAGGGTAACGACCAGGTAAGATTTGAGCTTGCAATAAAGGCATTTGCTCCCGATATGCCCATCATCGCTCCCTGGAGAGAATGGGACATCAAATCACGTGAGGAAGAAATCGAATATGCCGAAGCTCACAACGTTCCCCTCAAAATAAACAGAGAAACAAACTATTCAAAGGATAAGAATATTTGGCACCTTTCACATGAAGGACTCGACCTCGAGGACCCGATGAACGAGCCGCTTTACAATAAGGAAGGATTCCTCGAAATGGGCGTGTCTCCCGAAATGGCACCCGACAAGCCCACATACGTTAAGATTCACTTTGAAAAGGGTATTGCTACCGCCATCGACGGCAAGGAAATGGACGCGGTTGAACTGGTTGAAACACTCAACAAGCTCGGTGGCGAAAACGGAATCGGACTCCTCGACATTGTTGAAAACCGTCTGGTCGGTATGAAATGTCGCGGCGTTTATGAAACTCCGGGTGGTGCAATTCTTTACAAGGCACATGACGTTCTCGAAACCATCTGTCTGGACAAGGAAACCGCACATTACAAGGCACTCGTTGCTCAGAAGCTCGGTGAAATCGTTTACAACGCTCAGTGGTACAGCCCCCTCACCGAAGCCATCCTCGCCTTTGTTAAAAAGACTCAGGAAACCGTTACCGGTGACGTTACACTCAAGCTTTATAAGGGTAATATGATTAACGCAGGCGTTTCATCACCCTACTCACTCTATGACCCCGAAATTGCTACCTTTGACGAGGACAACGTATATAATCAGGCCGATTCGGCAGGATTCATCAACCTCTACGGCTTGCCCATCAAGGTTCATGCAAAAATGAAGGCGAAAAATAACTTAAAGTAAGCAGGTTTTTTACTATGAATAAAATGTGGGCAGGACGCTTTTTAAAGCAACTCGACAGTCAGGCGGATGACTTTAACTCGTCAATCCGCTTTGACAGTAAAATGTTTAAACAGGATATAACCGGTTCGCTTGTTCACGCCGAAATGCTCAAAAAACAGGGCATCATTTCGGCCGACGAAGCGGAGAAAATTAAAAAGGGACTGAGCGAAATTCTTTCCGACCTCGAGGACGGAAAGCTCGAAATCGATATGACCGCCGAGGATATTCACATGTTCGTCGAGCAGGAGCTTACCGCTCGAATCGGCGATGCGGGAAAGCGACTTCACACCGCTCGTAGCCGTAACGACCAGGTTGCACTCGATATTCGTCTCTATCTGCGCGATAATGCAGCCGAAATCACCTCGCTTATAAAGGCGCTGATTGGCGCAATTTGTAACAAAGCAGAGGAAAATAAGACGGCAATTATGCCCGGTTACACCCATTTACAACGTGCCCAGCCCATCACATTTGCACATCATTTACTCGCATACGCTATGATGCTCACACGTGACTGTGGACGCATCGAAGATGCGGTAAAGCGAATGAATTTGTGTCCCCTCGGCTCGTGTGCCTTGGCAGGAACTACATACAATACCGACCGCAGTTTCACCGCCGAAAAGCTCGGATTTGACGGATATACCCTCAATAGCATCGATGGTGTTTCTGACCGCGATTTTTGTATCGAGCTGATGAGCGCCTTTGCGACGATTATGATGCACCTGTCGCGACTGAGCGAGGAAATCATCCTTTGGTCAAGCTGGGAATTCCACTTTGTCGAGCTGGATGATAGCTACACCACCGGCTCGAGCATAATGCCGCAAAAGAAAAACTCCGATATGGCGGAATTAGTTAGAGGAAAGACCGGTCGCGTTTATGGTAACTTGATTGCCACCCTGACCATGCTCAAGGGACTGCCGCTTGCGTACAACAAGGATATGCAGGAGGATAAAGAAGCCATCTTCGACAGCATCGAAACTGTAAAGGCGTGTCTCGGCATTTTTGCCCCGATGATTGCGACAATGAAGGTAAACGCCGACGTGATGTATGCCGCCGCAGGAAAGGGATTCATCAACGCAACCGACCTTGCCGACTATTTGACAAAGAAGGGACTTCCCTTCCGCACCGCTTACAAAACTGTTGGCGAAATCGTTGCCTACTGCATCGAAAAGGGATACGTGCTTGACAATATGCCCCTCGCCGAATATCAGAGATTTAACGAAATGTTTGAGGATGACCTTTTTGACGAGATTTCGCTCGAAGCTTGTGTTCAAAAGCGAATTTCAGCCGGCGGAACAGGTCTCGACTCGGTAGATGCACAAATCAAGTTTGTAAAAGATTTTTTGAAATAACAATATTAAAAGCCCGTCAATAACGGGCTTTTTTTACTGCACAATGTTATTTTTTTATAACAGGCATTGAATGGCAAGGCAAATGGTGTTATAATAACGGTTAATTTAGTCCATCTTGGAGGTATAATAAATGAAACGCATACTTTGTTTGTTATTATCGATTTTACTCATTCTGTCGGTCACCGCCTGCGGTGAAAATGAAGTGACTCCTTCGTCATCGACAGAAATCAGCTCGATTGACACCTCGTCGGCAACCGACGAAACCGCCGACACCTCGTCAATCCCCGACACAGACGAGGCATTCCTCGAAACCGTTACATACAGAGACTACGAGCTGACGGGCGAAAAGGCGCCCTGCTATATCGGTCGCTGGTTTGATAAAAAAGTTGACGGCAAGATTCATAAGGTAACAGTTACCGACGGCTCGATGATGTATTTTATGGTTAATGGTGCAGAATCATTTACCCTTTCGTTCACGGTTACAACAGGCGATGACATCCCCTATTTTGCATACTCAATCGACGGCGCGCAGCCGATTAGACAGCTGGTCACCGAAGGCAAGGTTAACCTGCCCGACAAGGGACGTCACACAGTACGCATCATCACCGACGGACTCACCGAATACGTTGACAAGTGGTATAACGAATTAGGTTTTGCACTTAAAGAAGTCACCGTTTCAGAGGGCGGCGAAATTATCGGCATCCGTCCGAAGAATAAGGTAATCTTCTTCTACGGCGATAGCATCACCGAAGGTGTTTGCAGCATTAGTAAGGGCTTTTTCAGTCCCAATAACAGCGCAACAAGTGCATTCCCCTGGTTCTGCTCCGAAATGCTTGGCGTTACACCTTATTACGTCGGTTACAGTGGGAGTGGTGTAGTCGTTGAGGGTTCTTTACGTCCGTTTGAGGTGGCAATTAACTCGTTCAGCTACAACTTCCCTGCCAAAGAAACTGCTACCCCCGACATCATTCTTATAAATCACGGCGCAAATGACGCAGGTGTATCTGACGAGGCATTTAGACAGGGCTTAATCACCGCTATTGATAAGCTGAGAAAGAATTATCCGACCATCCCGATTGTATATATGATTACATTCGGTCAGACAAAGAAAAACGTCATCACCGAGGTTATGGCCGACGTTGAAAACAGCCATATCGTACATACCGAGGGTTGGGGCATTCCCACAAACGACGGCTATCATCCCACTCCCGACGGAGCAAGAAATGCCGGTGAAAGACTTGCTATGGAACTCAAATATATCTTTGGCAAGGAATTCTTTGATTGATATAGGATGAATTGAGGTACATAATGAAACGCATACTTTGTTTAATTTTATCAATCCTGCTCATTCTGTCGATCACCGCCTGCGGTGAAAAGGATGCAACCACTTCGTCATCGTCAGAAACAAGCTCGATTGATGCTTCATCGGAGGTGTCGGAAGACATGACAAGCTCAACTTTTGCTCATTCAAACGAGGAATTCCTCGAAACTGTTACGTACATGGACTATGCTCTGACGGGAAAGAATGAGCCCTACTTTGTCGGTCGCTGGTTTGAAAAGGAAATCGACGGCAAAAAGCACATGGTTACCGTTACCGACGGCTCTGCGCTGTATTTTCTGGTCAACGGAGCCGATTCGGTTGACCTTTCGTTTACGGTTATAACCGGTACTGATATTCCGTTTTTCTCATACTCGATTGACGGAGCCGAGCCGATTAGACAGGCGGTTACCAAGCCGACCATCACCCTACCAACGAGAGGACGTCACACCATACGCATTATTGCCGACGGCGTCACCGAACACGTTGGCAAATGGTATGACGAAAAGGGATTTGCTCTGCGCGAAGTGACCGTGTCAGAGGGTGGCGAAATTTTCGGCATTCGTCCGAAGAACAAGGTTGTTTTCTACTATGGCGACAGCATTACCGAAGGTATTTGCAGCTTAAGCCACGGATACGCAAGTCCTAATAACAGCGCAACCAATGCTTATCCCTGGTTCTGCTCGACAAAGCTTGGCGTCGTTCCCTATTACATCGGCTACGGCGGTAGCGGAATACTTAAAGAGGGCTCGTTCAGACCCTTAAACATCGCTATCGACTCGTTTAGCTACAATACCCCTGCTATCGAAACGGCCGACCCCGATATTATCGTCGTTAACCACGGCACAAATGACTCTGACGTTTCTGACGAGGCGTTTAAAGAGAACCTGACGACCGCGCTCGGTAAGCTCCGCAAGGCACATCCCGACGTGCCGATTGTGTATATGATTCCCATTGCGCAGACAAAGGCGAAGGTTATCACCGAGGTCATGAAGGGTGTTAAAAACAGCTACGTTGTAAAAACAGAGGGATGGGACATCTCCACTCACGACGGACTGCATCCCGATTCCGCCGGCGCAAAAAAAGCAGGCGAAAAACTCGCCGACGAATTAGTGAATATCTTTGGTAAAGAATTTTTTGATTGATATATGAATATATGAAAAAGCACCTCGATTTAAGCCGAGGTGCTTTTTTTATCATTTTTTAAATCACGGACCGGGGTTGATTACGTAATCAAACATTTGTTCAAGCTGACCGCCTTTTGTTGAGTAAACGTCCACCCAAGAGCAAAATCCCGCATCCTTATAAATCAATATTTCATAATTGCAATCCATATTTATATCAAGGACAA
>JAFOCB010000177.1 GCA_017381515.1 Clostridia bacterium
TTTACTTTTGCTCATTTCATTTCCCCCATTTCATAAAATATTATACTATAATCCGATTGCAAATATCAATAAATATATTATGGTTAAATGAAAAAGCGGAGTGAAATTCACTCCGCTTTGTTTTTTAAGACGATTTCATTAAAAATGTAAAACCGGTGAGAATGATTAAAAAGCCGAAATTAAACAAAGAAAACAAACCAATATAATAGCCGGTTTTACCGGGATTGTGCTTTACATACTCGCGGAAGGTAATCAAGCTCGCAAGTGACGAAATAAGCGTACCCACTCCGCCGATGTTTACGCCGACAAGTAAATCGGCATAATTGCCCGTAAACTGCGACAAAAGAATCGCCGATGGCACGTTGCTGATAAACTGGCAGGAAACCACGCTGAAAAGCGACGTACTTTTATCCAGAAGTGAGGAAAAAAGCTCTCTCACCACGTCGATTCGCGCCATATTCCCTGCAAAAACAAAGAAAAACACAAAGGTGAAAAGCAGGCCGTAATCAACCGTTTTGAGCGCCTTTATATCGGCGAAAATAAGCACACTGGGAATGACAATCAGTCCAATCCAATATGGTACTCCTCGAAAAACGATTAGAATTGACAGGGCGAACAAGATCAGGTACAATGCGGTCCTTTTGGGGCTGAGGACGATTTTTTCATCGGCGAGTTTCAGCGGTTCTGGCTTTATAAAAATAAAGCAGCAAAGGGTAATTAACACGACCGAAAGTATAAATGGCGGTGCCATAATTCGCATAAATTCGAGATTGGGGATTTCATATCTTGAATACAAATATAGATTCTGCGGATTGCCAAACGGAGTGAGCATTCCGCCCAAATTAGCGGCAATATTCTGCATAATAAATGTAAAGGCCATGTGCTTTTGCTTTCCCGTAGTGGTCAGCACAAAGTATCCGAGCGGCAAAAAGGTTAGTAATGCCATATCATTTGCAATAAGCATGGAGCCGATAAAGGTTATATAAACCAGCGCAAGTATGCTCATTCTGGCCGTTTTAAAAAGCTGGACAACCTTTCTGGCGAGCATGTAAAAGAAATTGATGTTTTTTAAAGCGCAGACAACAGCAAGCACGCAAAAAAGGCAGGTCAAGGTCCTGAAATCGAAATATTCTGCGTATTCCTTGCTCGGTGGAACAATTACGCTTGTTATAATCGCCGCTGCCAGAGCAATACACATAACGGCATTTCTCTTTATAAAACTGACGCAGTTGTGGGGCATCGACGCTACTTTTGTACCGCTGATCATTCTCTTTTTCCCTCTTTTTTGCACAAAATAAACACATTCACTTATTTTGATACTTTCACTCGGATATGTCAATATTTTTTTGGGGAAATTCTTTGCAAAAAAAGCAGTAGGCGAAAACCTACTGCTTTTTTACTGCGAAAGAGCAGTATAACGGTGCGTAAATATAGATAAGAAAAGTGAAAAGGTGCGCAAGCATACTGTTTAACAAATTGGAATTTGTTTAATTGTTGGCTTTTAGTTCCACAAGGATAATCTCCGGTCTGTTATTGACCCGAAACGGTATGATGCTGTTACCAACACCGCGACTGACCAACATATTCGTGTTGCCGTCCGTATAAACTCCTGCATCAAATTCAGGAAAGAGGCCCTGATTGGGTGCTACTACACCGCCAATGAATGGAATGCGAAATTGTCCACCGTGAGCGTGGCCACTGAGAACCAAGTCCACATCATGTGCCGCATATATGCTAAACAATTCCGGTCTGTGGGATAACAGAATGGTAAAGCCATTTCCATCCGTGTGCAGTTCCGTCAGTTTGGCATTTATAACTGCATCCGAATCACCGAAAAGGTAATCCGTTTGAAAGCTAGGATCATTGACACCAATAAGTGTGATGGTGTCACCGTCTATATTGATTTCGGCTTGATCATTTTCTAGAATAACGACACCTGCGGATACCATTCCGGCTTTTAACAAATCATACTCGCTTACACGCGCCTCATGGTTGCCGGTTACATAATAGCATGGTGCTATCTTCATTGCCTCCCCAACAAATTGCAATGCAATTTCCAAACTGGTATTGCGAGAGTCAATCAAATCGCCGGTAATTGCAATGATATCCGGATTTGCTTGCCGAAGTATGGATAAAATATTACCGTTGTCCTCACCCATCTGCACATTGTGCAGATCTGAAATATGTGCGATTCGATAACCATCAAAGTTTTCCGGCAATCGGGAACTGGTAATGGTATAAGTATTCAGTTCTAATGCTGTGTTTCCCCAAGCCACCCAAACAACAAGACCTATCAGAACGACAGACAAAGCAGCCAAAACTATGCGTCTCCTTTTCTTTGCGTTCAAAAAATCACCTCGTCAAATTCAAGTTTGTCTAATAAATTATACCACAAATTAAGTTGTTTTGCAAATAAGCGATGCTGCTTCACTGTGATAGGTGATGCGATGCGTTCCACCCACGCGCCGAAGGCGTGCATCACGGGCGAAGCCTACATCACGCACGAAGTGCGCATCACGTTCCGTAAGGAACGCATCACGCAAAGAAACCTGATTTGTCAGGTAGACAAATCAGGTTTCTTTGTTGCGAAAGAGCGACTAAAAGTAGTGTAAGTAGGGGTAAGAACGACAAAAAGTAGTGTGTCTGCTTTGTTCGATATCTTGAAATTCACTTCTTCACTACTTTTTTGCACCAAGTGCGTTTGTTACATTTAGGACACATTAAGTGACGGGTAAAGCCTCTGTGCATTGCCATCATCGCTTCTTTATAGGTAGGAACAATTTCGTGACCGCAATTCTGGCATTTATAAGCACCTACGCTTACCTCAAGTTTTACTGCATAGAAGCACGGTATCAAAAACACAATACAAACACTAAGAATTGTGACAAGCTGCCACACTCCTTCGGGAATCAAAAATGCAGCAATAAATATACCTGCAAGTAACGCCGCCATACTTACGATCATAATTGCCCACATGGAAGACCAAATTGTTTTGTTTTTCTTCTCTAATTCCCTTGCCATATCCATCAAAAGCTGTTCGTTTTTCTGATTATTATTTTCCATATTGATTTTCTCCCCAATTAATAATTCATTTACACTGATGCAAAGAATATCACACAGTTCAAGCATTATCGAAGTATCGGGCATTGCCACACCGCGTTCCCACTTGGATACTGCTTTGTCGGTGATATCCAGTTTTTCTGCCAATTGCATTTGTGTTAAGTTTAATTTCTTTCTGCACTCGGCAATAAATCTACCGATTTTTATTTGGTTCATAGACTACCTCCTTTCGCATTCAGTATGGCTAAATAAGAGGAGAAAACACACCCACTATTGGTTTAGTGAGGAGATGTAAACCACTGGTAGAGTGAAATTTGACCAGCAAATTCTTATTTATAGAATTCATTATACCACAAACCATGCATTTCTCAACAGAAAACAAAAACCTCTCTTGTCTTGGTAGACAAAAGAGGTTTCTTTTCTGGCGGAGAGTGAGGGATTCGAACCCTCGTGCGATTTCACTCGCAACTCGATTTCGAGTCGAGCTCGTTATGACCACTTCGATAACTCTCCATATTAAATTATAGTCAAGGTAAAACCTTTAGACAAACCATTAGACAAAA
>JAFOCB010000178.1 GCA_017381515.1 Clostridia bacterium
GGCGACCTCGATTTTTCGTCTGTTCGTTCGATAAATCTCGACGAGTACATCGGTCTCGACGGCACTCATGAACAGAGCTATCGTTATTTTATGAATGACAATCTCTTTAACCACGTCAATATTGACAAGGCAAATACCTACGTCCCTAGCGGAATTGCTACCGACCTCGACGCCGAGTGCAAGGCGTACGATGCTCGCGTAGAGGCATTTGGCGGAATTGATTTGCAGCTTCTCGGAATCGGACTCGACGGACACATCGGCTTTAACGAGCCCTGCGACGAGTTTGTAAAGGGAACTAACGTTGTCGAGCTTGACGAATCGACAATCGAGGCAAATGCACGTTTCTTTGATAGCGCTGATGAAGTGCCGAAGAAGGCAATCACTCTCGGAATGGGCGCAATCATGCAGGCAAAGGCAGTGCTTCTCATCGCCAATGGCGAGAAAAAGCGCGAAATCGTCGAAAAGGCATTTTACGGCCCGATTACACCGATGGTACCTGCATCAATATTGCAGCTTCATCCCAACGTGACCGTCATTTTCAGCGAAAACTAATTTATACGATGAATAAAAAAATCTCGCAGAGTTAATTCTCTGCGAGATTTTTTTGTTTGTCTTAATTACCGATTATTTATTGTCGGCTCTGGTCACAACGGCCAGATTATTGATTTCGAGGTTGATCTCCATTCCCTCACTGTATTTGAGGGTGAATTCCTTGATTGCCTCGGTTGACTTTTCGGTCCAAGCCCAGTCGGGAAGGATGTAGGTGACCCTCATAGTCGTGTTGCCGCTAATGTATGCAACCTGGGGAACGAGTGTTTCGGTCACGAAGGCAACCTTTGCAACCAGATGGGGAAGCATAACCGTCTTGTTGCCGGTGTTTTTTATAATCATGTGAATCGCACGCATACCGTTGGGCAATTCGTTGGTTTTAAGCACTTCGGCGGGGAAGGAGACCTGATTATGCGCATTGTTGAAGTGAATTGCAAGTGCGCCGTCCTTTGTCTTTTCGACGAGGGTGTGGTTGTTTAGGGTTGAGTTATTATTGGCAAGTGCCTTTATGTCCTTGTCGGTGAATGTGCTTCTGATTACGTTAACCTGGCTCGGCTCACCGAAGTTTTCTTCGCCGAGGAGTTTGGCAACAAATCTCGGCAGGTCGATGTTTTCGTTAATGCCGAGGAGGACTTCTGTACCCTTTCCTGCGGCGGCAACCGGAACCGGCTTGTAGGTGTGGTTGCCGGTGGTGTAGTGTGAGCCATAGTTGCTTGATGTAGCATCGGCAGGAATTTCGAGACCGCCTGTTTCGTGGTCGGCGGTGACGATGAGAACTGTGTCGGGATTGAGCGCAACAAAGCGCATTGCAACCGTAATTGCACAGTCAAAGTCAATCATTTCTTTTACTTCGTCGTCAAAGTTGTTGTTGTGAGCTTTTTTGTCGATCTGTGAGCCCTCAACCATGAGGAAGAATCCGTTTTCGTCCTGTGAGAGAAGATCGATTGCGAGGTCGGTCATTTGAGCAATCGAAGGTGTATTTTCGTCGTGGGTGTCGAGATGATCCTGAGCAAAAAGACCGATAAGAGGCATCTTTGCGTTTGCGGCTTCGCTCCAATCTTCGATATATGTAGCTGAAGCGTCGTCCTTTGCGGCTTGGAGCGTGGCCTTGTTTCCAACAGAGTTATAGTTGTTTCGACCGCCACCGAGTACAACATCGAGGGTGCCGTCGATAACCTTTTCAAGCTGCTGTTTGGCAATACCTTCCGACATATAGCGGTCGGCTACGTGTGCGGTGAAGGAAGCAGGGGTTGCATCGACTACGTTTGATGTAGCAACGATACCTGTGCTTTTGCCCTTTTCGGCGGCAAGCTCGAGGAGTGTTTTGTAGCTTTCTGTATCGTCGTGAGTCATCGCGACGGTTTGGTTGGATGTCTTAAATCCGGTTGAAAGAGCGGTACCGCCGGCAGCCGAGTCGGTTATCTGAGCGTCGGCTGAATAGGTGGTCTGCGAGCTCTGAACGGGGAGCTGATTGATGGCAAGCTTCTTTTGATACAAGCTGTCCTCATACTTGGCTCTCGTAACCTCAACGATGTTGAAGCCCATTCCGTCGCCAATCATGTAAATAAAGTTCTTCGGCTCGGTGTATTCGGCGTTCTGAATTGCGATAACCAAATCCTCCGAAATCTCGGGTGTGCCGTCGAGCTTGAGCTCTGTTTCTTTAAGAGCGGCAACCGCGTCATTATAAAGGTCTTTATCTGCCTCTATCTGTGACGAAACGGGTGGCACAAACAGGTCGGCTGCTTCCGAAGATGTGTCAGTAGTTTTTACATCTTCGCCACATGAGGCGCAGATGGACAAAACCATCATTAAGGCAAGCAATAAAGCTATAAGTTTTTTCATTTTTTTGCCCTCCATTATCTTAAATGAGATAAAAGTTTAATTATCTGTATTATAATATTATCTTTTCATTTCGTCAAACGATTTTTCTAAAAAAAGCATTTCATCGCAGCATAGCCACTCCTTTTTCGAGCGGCTTATTTAACCTAAAAATAGCCATCCCACCGATAAAGGTGCAATAACTATTTTTAATATCACTTAATTATTCAGCGGTTTCCTCGTTTGCGGCAATGGGATTCTTTTTTCTTTTGATAAAAACGAATGCTGCAACTGCCAAAACTGCAACCGTCGAGCCGATTGCGATAACAAGCAGCCAGTTGATTCCGCCTTCGCTAATCAGTTCAAGCGAAACCTTGTCAAAGTCAACGAAATAGTAGAGTTCCATATTCTTTCCTGCATAGATGAGTATTTCATTTTCGCCACGCTTTAAATCGAGTTCTAATGAATATTCGCGGATGATTTCGTCCTTGGATTTGATTTCGATGCTGTTTTCATTCTCGCCATTTACGTCGATCATAACCTGTGCTGATCCGCCGGCATAAATGGTAAGCTTGTATGTACCCGACTTTTCGGCGGTGAATGGGATTTTTACACCGCGCTCAGAACCGAAGCCGGATATGTTAAAAATTTTGTTGTTCGAGGCATAGTGGTTGTATGCGGGATAGTGTTTATCGGCGGGGCAATCCTCGGCCTCAAAGAAGGTGATGTGATCATACTTTGTCGACAGGTCAACTTCATCCTTGCTGATAATTGCGGCAAATCCTTCTTTTATTTTTAAATCGATGGCGATTTTATCCTTTTTAGTTACCTTTGACTGCTTCATTTCGAGTCCGTTTTCGCCATCGACAAACAGGTACATATTATATGTGCCGTCGTCGAGGAAGGAAAGTGCGGCATCACTTGTGCGGTCAACGCCCGTAACCGAGCCGACGAACCACTTGTCGCCGCTTCTTCTTGCGATGGTAGCGTAATCGTTTATCTTTGATTCCACGATGGTTGATTCGTTCCATTTACTCGGCATCAGATTCAGATAGGGAAGGGCAGGATTGCCACGATATACGCTTGGTGCACTTGCGTAATGTGTGATACCCGACTGGTAAACTACCGTGGTAGCGAGGTCAAACGCGTCGCTTAAAACGATCGAGTTGACTCCCGGCACCTGAACCTTTACTCCATTAGGGGTAAAGTCAGCAGGGCCAACTGCGTTACGAATGAGAATTTGGTTAACTATTACGCTGGTGGGTATCGAGGCCCATTTTTGATTTTCCTTGCCGTAGATACCTTCGTACGAAACGACGTTGGGGTATTTACGCATTTCGCCACGCGGCGCCTGACAGCCGTGGAAAACAACCACAATCTCGTTTTCGAGTCCTACCTCGGCAACCTTTTTCATCAGGCGCATATCCTTTTGAGCGTCCGAGTCGATAAAGTCGACCTTTACCGCGTCAAAGCCGATTTTCTTTGTCCATTTGAGTTCCTTTTCAATCTTTTCATCGCTCACAAGCGAGTTTTCCGGGCAGGTCGGGTGACAATAGTTGTTTACGCCGTACCAAAGGGAAAGCTTAACGCCTTTTTCCTTTGCGTATTTGGCGAGGTCGGTGAGCTTTTCTTCATAATTTTCCCACAGGTACCAGCCGTAGTCAACGAGGTACCATTCGTAGCCGTTTTCGGCGGCATAGTCGATGTAGTCGCGCTGCTCTTCGGGAGTAATCGGGTCGCCTGTTGTCCACCACGACCAGCTTGAACGGCCGGTGGTGACCCAGCTTGTGTCGTCGGTTTCGTTTTCGGGAGCGAGTGAGGTGACGAGGGTGGACATCGAAACCTCGTTAATATCCTTGCTGATTATGGCGAGTCGCCAGGGTGTGTTAAAGGGGTAGGTCATGGTAACGTCGGCGCCCTGCTTTTGACCAAAGACGACCATAAACTCGTTTGAGTCAAGCGGCTTGCTTAAATTAGAAGCGCAGTAGGGCTCGTCGCCCCAAACGTTACTCTCGTTAAC
>JAFOCB010000025.1 GCA_017381515.1 Clostridia bacterium
GCAGCTTGCCGATATTCTCGGCGTTTCCCGTCAATCAATCAGCAAATGGGAGTCGGATATTGCATATCCCGAAACTGATAAGTTGATCAAAATGGGAAAGCTCTTTGAATGCTCGATGGATTATCTGCTCAACGATGATATTACCGAAAAGCAAGGTATCGAACCTAAAGAAACCGAAACGCTATGTATAAGATCAAAAAGCAATTTCACGAGCGTAAGAGCGAGAAAATGATTTTCGGTATGCCGCTTTACCATATCGGTCGAAATGCTCACGGCTTCTTTGCCGTTGGACTTAGGGCGCGTGGCGTGTTCTCCATAGGACTTCTATCAAGAGGAATCTTCTCCCTTGGACTGTTGTCCCTCGGTATCATTTCCATCGGAATTCTGTCCCTTGGCCTAATCTCTGCCGGAAGCTTCTCGCTCGGTCTTCTTGCGGTAGGCTCTATTGCGCTCGGCTTATTTGCGGCAGGCGCGATCAGCGTAGGACTCGTATCCTTCGGCGCGCTATCGGTCGGATGCTTCTCATCGGGCGCACTTGCGATTGGCAAATATGTTGCCGTCGGCGACCACGCCCACGCATTGATTGCGATAGGCGAATCGGTTGCAGAAGGAAGTGTTTACAGCCACATCGGAACACTATCCTCTGCGGATATGCCTCGGATCGTAGAATGGCTTGATGCAAACGTACCATCTTGGCTTGGTTGGGCGAAGGAAATATTCAAATTTTATATGCTATAAAGCATAGCGGCAAGGACGTAAAAAATCCTTGCCGCTATCTTCATATCTGCTTATATTTTGCGGTCAGCACTTCCTCACAATCATCCTCGGCGGTATCCGTAAAAAGCTCACGTTCATACGAGATGTCATCCTGCATCAGGCAAAGCTCAAGAAAGCACAAAAAGATACCGATATCAATGCGGTTGTAATGCGCCACCTTGTCCGCAGGCATAATACCGCGCTTGCCCGGCTTCTTGTAGCGGTAGACGGTCAAGGCTCTTTCTTCTGTCGTTACCTTCCACGGTTGTGTGTTGCAGGCACTTGGCGTAAATCTTACGATGTTGCCGATCTCACGGTAATGCTCACCGTTCCATATCTCATCAAGCGACTTGCGCTTGCTCTTATACATATCCTTGCGGAACTTATCCTCGGAAACCTTGGCAATCGCAATCATAATTACAAAGTCAAGACCGTTGTAGATAGGCTCATCGGTTTTGCCTATACCGAACCAAAGCGCGCCGATTCCCAAGGATGCGAGATACAGATCAAGCTGTTCTCCGATATAGCCAATGTTTTGTAGGTAGTTATCTTTACGTTCGCTATATAAAAGGATGCAGTATTCTTGCCCACGCTTACAGGTGGTATTGTTGGCAGGTAAGATGCGGATGGCGGTTTGAATATTATCAACAAGCGGGGTAAAGGTCTTGTATTGTGCCGCTATCTGTTCAAGCTGGGCTTGACTTATATGATCGGTCTCACGAAATAGGTGAAACGATTTGCGTTTGAATATCATCGGGTATAATGCTTTGTCCATATTTGCCTCCAAAAAATCACTGTCAATATTGTACCAAATCTAATTTTAAATGTCAACACGATTTAATTGCAAAAATATAAAAATTATCGACAAACATTAAAAACCTATTGACAAGCGTAAAAAATGGTGCTATAATTATACTGTCGAACCGGAAAGACAAAATAATTTTTATTTTTGAGGTGTGCAAAATGAAAAACTTCAGCAAATTTATTGCCAATATGGCAAAGGTAGTTACGAAGATAGTAGAGGTATTCCAGTGGGTTGGAGCAGGCTTAATGTTGGCGGCGACCGTTTGTGCTTTGGTTAATCCGTCTTGGGTTGGTTATTTCATCGGCTACGATGCGAAGGAGTGCTGCGGAGCAGACTTGTCCGTTTATGGCTTTGAAATTCATGCGGCTGTCACAGACGGTCAAATTGATATGACAGCGCTTTGTTTGTTCGGCATCGGTGCAGTTCTCATTCTTGCACTGATTGCTATGATTTTCAGAAATCTCCATCTGATTATTAAAAAATCCGAGGGAAGAACGCCTTTTCAGCCCGACAACGTGCGTATGTTCCGTGAGATCGGTATTTTTTCAATCGCAGTTCCCGTTGTTGGTCTTATTATGAGCATTATTGCAAGAATTGTTATCGGCGTAGAGGTTGCCGAAATATCCAACAGCTTTGAGGGATTCGTCATTGGTATTGTTGTGCTTTGCATTACGCAATTCTTTGCCCACGGCATTGAGCTTGAAAAAGACGTTGACGGACTTCTTTGAGAGGTGACGAAATGGGAAAAATTATACTCAGACTCGACAGAATGATGGTGGAAAGAAAAATCTCCCTCAACGAGCTTGCCGAGCGCGTAGGAATCTCCAACGTTAATCTCTCCAAAATCAAAAACAACAAAGTAACGGCTATCCGCTTTTCCACTCTCGCTGCAATATGCGAGGTCCTTGATTGCGAAGCCGGAGATATTCTTGAGTATCAGAAGGATTGAAAAAATGGAATTTGGCGAAAAAGGAGGAAAAGGATTATATGGGAAGTATAGCAGCATTATTTATGTATTTAATGATAATTGGATTTATTGCAGTTGTTGCATATTTTGTAATAAAAAAAGCAATCAAAGATGCTTTA
>JAFOCB010000179.1 GCA_017381515.1 Clostridia bacterium
CCGAGGTATCCAGTTTTTCGGAAGGCAAGCCCTATCGTGTAGCGGTTTATGCAACGGCAAATAAAGGATATTCTTTTGACAAAAAAGCCACCTATACCATCAATGGCAAATCTGCCACAGAAACATCCGCTAATTCAGATAGAACAGAGATTACATTCATTTTGGACTATGCTGCACTTAAAAAGACCGAAACTGCAACAAGCAGCAAAAATCCCGCAGCCACATCATCAAAGGTTACTGAGGAATCATCAGAGGTAGCCGAGGAAACCTCGTCGGAAGAGGTAATCGTTTCTGAAACAGAGTCAACCACACCGTCATCAACCGTTTCGGTTGACGAAAAGGACGACGGCTCGTTAGATATGACCCTCGTTATTTTGATAATCGCTGTTGTAGCACTTCTCTGTATAACCGCAGTAGTCATTGTAATTATTATAAAGAAAAAGAAATAAGCCGACCTGAATAAAAAATACCGCGGAGTAAAATTCACTTCGCGGTATTTTTTTATCTTTTTATCGGTGTGAACAATCCTGATGATGAAATCGGCTCATTCCCTGCGAAAAGATGGGACGTGTCCGAAACCGAAATGAGTCGTGCAATAGCTGTATTTACCTCCGGCTCGTGAATTTCCATAAGCGCGGTCGTGACCGACGATGGCGTCAAAAAGACGGTATGCCATATATGAGGAAGCGGCGCCCCTGTCAAATGGGCAAGAAGCGCTGTTCCAAGTCCGTGGTGGCAAAAAATTGCTATTGTATCGTCATTTTCTCTCAAACTCTCGTCAAAGCGGTAAACGAGTCCTTCGCGGATATAGCCGTGGGATGCAAGCAGCTTGTCGAATTCGGCACAAATCATATCGTAATAAGCAACGACCGACGTGTCCTTCCACAAATCTGCATCACGCCAACGGCTGACGTCCATTGCCCTTTCGTCCGCCGTCCATACCCTCGGCGGAAGATTCCACGGTGCGCCTTTTATCCCCTCTAATCGCGCCTCAAATTCGCGTAACCAGTCGCAGGTGATTATATCCACACCAATTTTTTCGGCGGTTGGCTTTGCGGTCAGCTGGGCTCGTCCGAGGGGTGAACAGTAAATGGTCGAAATACCCTCATTTTGCAGGCGGAGTGAAAGCAAATCCGCTTCTCTTTTTCCCTTTTCGGTGAGTCCGTCAATCGAATAATCGGGGTCGCCGTGACGGATGATTAAAACTCGCATTGTTTTGCTCCCTTATTTATTTGCAATCAGGTCAACCGCCTGGCGAATGTTATGAACGCCGATAAGCTGAATCCCGTATTTATTTTCGCCAATTGATTTAAGACAACGGTAAGGCATTATGCAGGTTTTAAACCCGAGTCGAGCCGCTTCAGCTACGCGCATTTCAGCGCTCGGTACGGTTCGCACCTCACCTGCAAGTCCCACCTCGCCAAAGGCAACAACGTCGTCGGGAATGACAAAATCCTTTAATCCCGAAACGAGTGAAAGGGCTACTGCAAGGTCGGTTGCCGGCTCGTCCAGACGGAAGCCGCCGACGATATTAAGATATGCGTCGAGATTGGAGAAAAAGTAGCCACACCGCTTTTCTAACACGGCTAAAATAAGATTCATTCGGTTGTAGTCAAAGCCGGTCGCCATTCGGCGCGGATTACCAAATCCGCTGGCGGTGACAAGTCCCTGCACCTCCGCTAAAATGGGTCGCGACCCCTCTAAAACGCAGGCAACACAGGTGCCGCTAACATTCTCGGGACGACCTGAAAGAAGCATTTTTGACGGGTTTTCGACCTCGAAAAGTCCCTTGTCGCGCATTTCAAATACGCCAATTTCGTTGGTCGAACCAAAACGATTTTTCACCGCGCGTAATAGACGATAGGTAAGGTTGCGGTCACCCTCGAAATACAGAACAGCATCAACGATATGCTCCATTACCTTCGGTCCCGCAATCGAACCCTCTTTATTAACGTGGCCGATTACAAAAATCGGAATGTCGCTCGATTTTGCCGTGCGCAGAAGCATATTGGTACATTCGCGTACCTGAGTCACCGAGCCGGGTGACGAATTAAGGTCAGAGAGCGACATGGTTTGAATCGAGTCGATTATTACGAGGTCGGGCTTTGTTTGGCGGACGTATTCGCAGACGGTTTGTACGTCGGTTTGAGCCATTATGGATAAATTTTCAGTATCAACGCAAAGTCGCTCGGCGCGTAACTTTATCTGGCGCTGGGATTCCTCGCCCGAAACGTAGAGGATCTGCATGGTCTTTCCCAAATGCTGACAGATTTGAAGCATCATTGTCGATTTACCTATTCCGGGATCGCCGCCGAGAAGGACAAGCGACCCTTTTACAATGCCGCCACCAAGCACTCGGTCAAGCTCTCCTACCCCGGTGTGATAACGATGCTCGTCATCGACACCGATGTCACGAAGTCGACTTGCGTTAAATTCGCCGCCGATGGCAACCCTAGATTTTTCCTTTACGGGTGCGGGGGCAACAATCTCTTCATTCAGCGTTCCCCATTCGCCGCAGTTGGGACATTTTCCGTACCAACCGAGACTTTCGGCTCCACATTCGGAACAAATATACACCGTCTTTGCCTTTGCCATTCCTTATTTTCAGCTCCCGTTAATATAGTTATTGAGTCCCGATGAAATCGCAAACGCCAATTTCATCTGATATTCCTCGTTCTTTAAATTCACCAGGTCATCGCGATTGGATAAGAAGCCGCATTCGATTAAAACGGCCGTCACCTTTGCATTATATATCAAAAAAACGTCGTCGGTGCAGGGTTTTATCACCCTTTTATTATCGGTTTGAAGTGCGCAAAGTGACGATTGAATCGACTCAGCAAGTTCCTTTGACCCGTCGGTCGATTTGCAATAAAACATTTGCGCTCCGTGGCAGTATGATGCCGAAAAATTATTCTGATGCACCGAAAGATAGATGCTGTCGGGATGCGATTGCATCACCGAATAACGATACATAATGTCGGCTTTTTTCCTTTGACGGGTGGTTTGACCGCCGTCGCCGAGTGAGCAATCGGTATCGCGCAGCATTATCACATCGTAGCCGTAAAAGGTTAAAAAATCCCGCAATTTTAGCGAAACGGCGAGGTTGATTTCCTTCTCTGCCGTGCCGTCATCGGCCACTGCGCCGCCGTCAAAGCCACCATGACCTGCGTCAATAATTATGGTTTTTTGTGCGGATTTGTCGGCTTTTTTGCTTATATTTTGGGCGGCGGAAAGGCAAAACGCCGTAAAAACAGCCGCCAAAATCACCGCAATAGTATTTCTCAAATATGTGTTTTTCACTTTTTACATCACCTCATACTAAATGTATGCGGTGGGTATCTAATAAATTATAACATACATATCCCCTCTTGTCATCATTTTTTAGACACAAAAAAACCCGATTTTGCGTTGTTTCCTTTCGGGTACAAAGCTAAATCAGGTCTTTTTTCGTAGGGTTATTTTATTTCGTTCAAGTCATATGGGGTTGTCTGATATACGATGTAATTGAGCCAGTTTGAATAAAGCAGGTTTGCATGGGCTCGCCATCTGACAATCGGCGCCTTTCGGTCGTCGTCATTGGGAAAGTAATTTTTCGGCTTTTCGATAGGTTTGCCTGCCTCTTTATCACGGACGTACTCATTTTTAAGCGTGTCGGGGTCGTATTCGGAATGACCTGTGATAAATACCTGCTTACCCTTTTTGGTCATAATGGCGTAGATGCCCGCTTCCTTGCTTTCGGCGAGGATTTTGAGCTCCTTGTGCGCCTTTATGTCCGACTTTGAAATGGTGGTGTGGCGGGAATGCGGTGCGTAAAACACGTCGTCAAAGCCGCGGAAAAGTATCGACCGCTTGTACGAAACGCTATGCTCAAATACACCAAACATCTTTTTATCAAGGGGTTGCTTGTCGATACCGAAATGGTAGTACAGCCCTGCCTGTGCTCCCCAGCAGATATGGAAGGTGCTGTGAACGTGCTTTTTTGTCCATTCCATTATTTCGCAGAGCTCGTCCCAGTATTCCACCTCTTCGAATTTGAGATGCTCGACGGGCGCTCCCGTGATAATCATTCCGTCGTAGTTATTGTGACGGACGTCATCAAAGGTCTTATAAAACGAGAGCAGATGCTCGGCAGCCGTATTCTTTGATTGATGCGACTTTGTATGAATGAGCTCGAGCTCAACCTGAAGCGGTGTATTGCCCAATAATCGAGAAAGCTGCGTTTCTGTTTCAATCTTTTTCGGCATGAGGTTGAGAACCAAAATGCGCAAGGGTCGAATATCCTGCGACGTTGCTCGTGTGTCGGTCATGACAAAAATATTTTCGTCATTGAGCGTCTTTACCGCGGGTAAATCGTTGGGTATTCTGATAGGCATAAAACCGCCTCCTTTACTGTGTTTTTTTGATTATAAAATTAGATATTATCGAGTGCCTGGCTGATGTCGGCGATGAGGTCATCGGCATTTTCGATACCGCAGGAGAAACGAACGAGGTCGGGTGATACTCCTGCCGCTTCGAGCTCGGCATCGGTCATCTGGCGATGGGTTGCACTTGCGGGATGCAGACAGCAGGTACGTGCATCGGCAACGTGGGTTTCGATTGCGGCAAGTTTAAGTCCTGCCATGAATTTTTCGGCAGCGGCTCTGCCACCCTTTACGCCGAAGCTAACCACGCCGCAGGTACCATTCGGCATATATTTCTGAGCCAAATCGTAGTATTTGTCGCCTTCGAGTGACGGGTATCTAACCCACTCGATGCGGTCATCATTTTTAAGGAAGGTTGCTACTGCGAGGGCATTTTCGCAATGACGCTTCATACGGACGTGCAAACTTTCGAGTCCCATATTGAGCAAGAATGCACTTTGCGGTGACTGGACAGAGCCGAGGTCGCGCATAAGCTGGGCGGTTGCCTTTGTAATATATGCGCCTTCAAGTCCGAAGCGCTCGGTATAGGTTACGCCGTGATAGCTTTCGTCCGGTGTGCACAGTCCGGCAAACTTTTCGGGATATTTGGTCCAGTCAAACTTACCGCTATCGACGATACAACCACCCACTGCGGCTCCGTGACCGTCCATATACTTTGTAGTCGAATGGGTGACGATGTCGGCTCCCCATTCAATCGGACGGCAGTTTACGGGAGTTGCAAATGTATTATCAATAATAAGCGGAACGCCGTTAGCATGAGCAACCTTTGCAAACTTTTCGATGTCGAGAACGTTGAGTGCAGGGTTTGCCACAGTTTCGCCAAACATTGCCTTTGTATTCGGGCGGAAGGCGGCATTAAGCTCCTCCTCGCTGGCATCGGGTGAAACGAAGGTAAATTCGATACCCATACGGCTCATTGTTACGGCAAAAAGGTTATATGTGCCGCCGTAAATTGCCGACGAAGCGACAACGTGGTCACCGCAAGAAGCGATATTGAAAACGGAATAGAATGACGCTGCCTGACCGGATGAGGTAAGCATTGCCGCTGTACCGCCTTCCATTTCGCAAATCTTTGCCGCTACGTGATCGCAGGTCGGATTCTGAAGTCGGGAATAGAAATAGCCGCTTGCTTCCAAGTCGAAGAGCTTTGCCATTTCGGGACTTGATTCGTACTTAAATGTTGTGCTCTGGATAATCGGGATTTGACGGGGTTCGCCATTTTTAGGCGTGTAACCGCCCTGAACACATTTGGTTTCGATTTTATAACTCATATTATTTTTCACCCCATAAAAAAGTGTAATTTATCTAACAAAAAAAGCGCACTCGTCCAACGGCACCGAAACACATATTCTTTCGATGCGATAATAAGGACGAAACTGCGCGCTTCGTGTTACCACCTTAATTCGTCCGATTCCTCGCGAAAAGGGACCTCTGCGGGTACTAGCATACCCTGACGCTGTAATGGGCGTTCCCATCGTAGTCTATGCAATTTGTAAATCTGAAATTGCAGTCGGTACGCGGCTCCGAGACCATTTTCAATATCAAAAAGCGTACTTCTTTTCAGCTACCGAAGCTCTCTTTTTAAACGCTTTTGTAATACCTACTCTTCTCTTCATAGCCATTTTTCATTTGGTTGTCATTATACTATGACGAGCAGCTTTTGTCAACTGTTTTTGACTGGTTTATCCCTCGTATTCGTAAACGTCCATATATCTTAGCTTAAACAGATTGATTTGGTGCAGGTGGTCGATTCGCTTTTTTGTTTCGGCGTCGGGTTCGATTCCCTCGCGGATATATTTATCGAGAGTTTCGTAGGTGAAGCCGAGCTTGTCCTCGTCGGTTTGACCGCAAAGTCCGTCAATTGGCGGCTTTTTGACAAATTTTTCGGGCAGACCGAGGTGGCTTCCGATGGCGATTACCTCGCCCACGGTGAAATTGGAAAGGGGTGCAAAATCGCCTACGCTATCACCGTAACGGGTTGAGTAGCCGACCCAATCCTCCGACAGATTGCAGGTATTCGCCACGCGGCCATTCTGCGACTGGGCTACGGCATAAACGGTAGCCATTCTAACCCTTGCGGGAAGGTTAAAGCGTGACTGGTCGGTGATTTCCATTGTTGCGGCAATTTCGTCGGTGATTGCGGCAACGGCAGGGCCGACGTTTACAGTATAGTTTCTGATTCCAAGAAATTCACAAAGTTCGATTGAATAATCGATGTCGCTCTGTACCCCTTGCGGCATGAGTACGCCGATTACCCTATCCTTGCCCAGTGCGGCTACGCAAAGTGCGGCCACTACCGAACTATCCTTTCCGCCCGAAATGCCAAGCACCGCATTACAATCCTTGCCGTTCTTTGCGAACCATTCTCTTATCCAGTTTATACAACCGTTTGTTGCCTTTTCTACGTCGAAATTATACATTTTTTAGTCAACCTTTATTATTTTATTTATCGCGTGGCTTTCTGAGTCCCATTTGTTCGGTAAATGAGATTCGTGCCAGTCCCATTCGGTAACCGAGCGCATAAACCACCGGCTCGGTAAAGACAGTCAGCGCAATCACTATAACGGCAAACAAACTCTGCTCGGTTATGGTGAGGGTCGGTGGCAAAAGCGTTTGGCACAATGAAAAATAAGGCGAATTTATCATTCTGAATATAGCCAAATATGTCGGCGGCACTATCGAAAAATGCGACAAAATCAGCGCAACCGAGCAAAGAATATACGGTACCGATACAATTAGTCCGATTTTTAGTCCCTTTAACTCGTCGCGTTTAATGTGGCCGTAATTTATGCGGTTATAGTCATTAAAGCCGACGTCGTAAATTCGTAAATATGGTAAAACGAGTATTATGCCTAAACAAAACATCTGCGCCAAAATAACACCAAGCTTATTATTGAAAATAGCAATAAGCGAGGTGGACACGATAAGGCACATTATTCTATACGCAAGTGACCAGATGAACATTCTGATACTGTAAAAACCGATACCGCTTTTTTTCATTTTGCCGTCCTTTTCCTTTTTTACATCAAATTTATTTAATTATACCACTTTATTACCACTATATCAAATCATTTTTCGCTTTGCCGCTGAATTTACCCCCAAAATGCCGCCAAGTGCTCCCGAAAGAGTCATTACGATAAATTTTAAGAGGGTGAATGCGGTGAGCGGTCCCTCCGACGCAAAAAGGGACACCATAAGCGTAATCGCAAACATAGTAAAGCCGATAAGCGAGCCGATTATTATTCCCTGCTCACGCATTGTTTTTGCCCCGGCAACAGCTCCAACGAAGGAGCCGAGTCCCGACGCGACCAAAGCAATCGGCATTGCGGCTGTTTTTGGCATATCGCGTATGACAAAAAAGAGCGCGCTGATTAAAATTACGACGGCGGTGACAATAACGGCGGTAATCGTGCCGACCATAAGCGGTCGTATGTACCTATTCTGTGGCTCGGATTTTCTCTTTCTGTTCATATAAAAAACCTCCCGAATATACTTTCGTTTATAAAAGCATATTCGGGAGATAAATTGATTATGTCGAATTATTCGTGAATGGTCAAATTCTGTCCAACGGCTGAACGCTGAATCTGAATCTTTGAACGGTCGCCTGATGACTCGATAACGAGACTATCCTCTTTAAGCGAAACAACGCGTCCGTAAATTCCGCCGATGGTGATGATTTCGTCACCGATTTGGATACTTTCTCTCATCTGCTTTTCCTTTTTCTGCTGCTTCTTTTGCGGACGGATGAGCATAAAGTACATAAGAGCGATAAAGCCGACAATCATAATGAGTGAGCCCCACGGACTACCACCCAGATCTTGGCTTGGTGCACCACTTCCGCTGGAAGTTGTTAAAAGAATATAATCCATTTTTTATTATTCCTCCTGTGAATTAACTAATATTCTTATTATACACTAAATTATCCCGTATGTAAAGAGTTATTCGAAATCAACCGTTTCGTTAAGCTCGGCTGACCTAAAAGCCGCCTCCATTAGCTTGAATACCCTCATTACGCTGTCGTTTGAAATTGCCTGCTCGGTCTTTCCCTCAATAGTCGTCATTACGTTGCGATAAAAGTCGCGCAGGTCGGTTTCGACGGTGGGTAATTCCATTCGTTTGATGGTATCCTCGCGTCGAGGTGCCATCGTTTTTGTAATTCCGCTGGCGGTAAGCACCGGCTCAACCTCGCCTGCTTCTCCGACACTTTTTACGATTTCGCCGTCGTTCGCCTTCCATCCGCGGATAATTGCCGAGCCGTCGCGACCGAGCATATACCAATGTGGCAGCTCGATAAAATTGGAGGTTGCGACCTCGACAACTGCGAGGAGTCCACTTTCAAAAGTAAGCCAAACCGTCACCCCGTCGTCGCAAAGCTCGTTTGTCACATGTTCAAGGCGGCAATAGACCTTTTTAATCTTTTCGGGGATGAGTTGGAGGGTTTGGTCGAGCAGATGGACGCCCCAATCGAGCATCATTCCGCCGCCAAACTCGGGCTGACTGCGCCAATCCTTTGGTATTCCGTTGCAGCCCTGTACCCTGCGCTCAAAGCGATGGACAGGACCAAGCTCGCCCTCGTCATAAATCTTTTTCATTACGCGAAAATCGGCATCGTAGCGTCTGTTTTGATGCACGGTAAAGATTCGTCCGCACTCATTTGCAACCCTTATCATATCGGCGAGTTCGTCCGAATTCATGGCTGCCGGCTTTTCGCAAACGACGTGCTTTCCTGCGCGGAGTGCCGCCACAGTCAAGGGATGATGAGAATCGTTGGGAGTTGCGACGGTGATTATATCAATTTCGGGATCGGAAAGCATTTCATCATAGCTTTTGTAAGCGTGAAAGCCCTTTTCCCTTGCGAAATCAATTCGAGCATCGGCAATATCGAATATGCCGCCGACCTCGATATTTTCGATTTCTGCAATCGTTTTGCTATGCGAATATCCCTGACCGCCGAAGCCGACAATGCCAACCTTATACGTTTTTTTCACCTTGCATCAACTCCAAAGCAATTTTTTCAATTATACCACGGCTTTGGCGCAAAAACAATCGGTGAAATATTTCTTTATAAAAAAATCCGCCGAAAATCGACGGATTTTACATTATTTATTCCGCTTTATTCGATTATCTGTGTTGGCGGGGTTATTGAGCAGGCGTCCCTTTTCAGAGAATCGGGAGCCGTGACAGGAGCAGTCCCACGAATGCTCGGCTCGGTTGTATTTGAGCGCACAACCGAGATGTGGGCAACGCGGAGCGGTCGGTGTAATAAAGCCGACCAGCGCCTCGAAAATATTGATAAAAAGCTGCGGTCGCAACATACATCGGCTCGGCGAAAACACACGGGCATACGGATTTGTCTTTCCCTGCACCAAATCGGTCAGGAGCATTGCCGCAACCATCGACGAGGTCATTCCCCATTTGTTGAAGCCGGTTGCGACGAAAAGATTGGGAGTGCGTCGCGAATATTTGCCGATATACGCGATGTCGTCGAGGGTCATACAGTCCTGGGTCGCGTATTTGGCAACCACTCGCGAGTCGGGAAAATATTTTTCGCGAAAGCGGTTAAGCTCCTCCCAGTTTCCTCCCTTTTTGCCTGTTCTGTGGTCACCGCCGCCAATGAGCAGGTGACCGTTATAGTTTCGGAAGGACATTCCGTTCTTTGCCTCGTCAACGTAAATTCCGTCAAGTTTGGTGGCATTTTTGACGGCTAAAACGTAGGAACGGTGCTGATACATTTTGATAAAATATCCACCGTGCTTGTTTAGAAAGGGAAAATGGGTGGCGACAATCGCCTTTTTGAAACGGATGCTTCCATTTTCGGTCACGGCAAGATTTGGACCAAGCTCGGTGACACGGGTATTTTCATAAATCGGCAGGTTCTTTGCAATGGCGAAGGCGAATTTCAGCGGATTAAACTCGGCTTGATTTTTCACCCTTACTGCACCTTTGACGGCAAATGGTAGCGACGTTTTTTCGACAAATTCGGCGGGAAAGCCGAGCTTGTTTATCGCCGCCGTTTCTTTTTTAAGCTTTTCGACATCGCAAAGGGTGTAAAGATAGGCGTCAACCTTTTTGTAATCGCAGTCGATGTTTTCGCAAAGTTCACGATATTTTTCCATTGCATCGGTCTGTGCTTTGAGGTATAGACGGGCAAAATCAACGCCAAATCGCCGTATCATTCGGTCATA
>JAFOCB010000026.1 GCA_017381515.1 Clostridia bacterium
CGTTGTGGTATTATATTCGGGCATGTGATAAACGCCGATCCTTTTCGGCGGTGGTCATTGCCGTCTTATTATTTAAAACGACATTGAAGCGGATAGTCCTCTGTGTCCATTTCGGGTGCATGAATATCTGATAAATTAAAAGGAGGATTTTAAAATGGACGCATTGAAAGAATTAGTTGCTCCTATGCTTAAGGAGGAAAAGCCCCAGTTTAACATCGGTGACGTTATCCGTATCGGTGTTAAGATTCGCGAAGGTGAAAAGGAAAGAATCCAGGCCTTCGAAGGTACCGTAATTGCAAAGAACAATAGCGGAATCGCCGAAACATTTACCGTTCGTCGTATTGCTTACGGTGTCGGCGTAGAAAGAGTATTCCCGATCCACTCACCGAACGTTACCGACATTAAGGTTATCCGTAGAGGTAAGGTTCGTCGTTCCAAGCTCTACTACCTCCGTGACAGAGTTGGTAAAGCAGCAAAGGTTAAGGAAAAAATCTAAAAGAACAAATGAGAAAGGGACAGTGTCTGTCCCTTTTTTGTTGTTTTTGGTAAGGAGATGATTTTATGGCTGAAATACAGGGTATTCAGTGGTTTCCCGGCCACATGACCAAAACAAAGCGTCAAATCAAGGAAAGCATCAAGTTAATTGATGCAGTAGCCGAAATAGTTGACGCCAGAGTTCCCATGTCCAGTCGTAATCCCGACCTTTCCGAAATGTCGAATAACAAACCGCGACTGATTTTGCTCAATAAATGCGATATGGCAGACCCTAATGCCACAAAGAAATGGCTCGAATATTTCGAGAAAAAGGGCATAAAAGCTATCGCAGTAGATTGCAAAAGCGGTATGGGACTTAAACAATTTGTCCCCGCGGTAAAGGATTTACTCAGCGAACGACTAGCCGCTTTGAAAGAAAAGGGAATGAGCGGAAAGGCACTTCGCGTAATGGTCGCCGGTATCCCAAACGTTGGAAAATCCTCGTTTATTAACAAAATTGTCGGCGGAACAAAGGCAAAGGTCGAGGACCGACCCGGCGTTACGAGGGGTAATCAGTGGTTCTCTGTTCAGGGAGGTATCGACCTGCTTGATACACCCGGTGTGCTTTGGCCTAAATTTGATGATAAAATTGTCGGAGAAAGACTTGCATTTACCGGCGCAATAAGAGATAATATATTAGATATAGAGCTGTTGGCAATGCGCCTTTTAGAAACGCTGATGCCGCTTTATTCGGATAATATCTGCGAAAGATATAAGCTCACCGATGTAGAAGGACTTGATTCATACGATTTGCTCGGTGAAATCGGTCGTAAACGCGGTATGCTGATGGGTAGAGGCGAAATTGACACAGAGAGAGCAGCAATAATGTTGCTTGACGAATTCCGTGCGGCAAAGTTCGGTCGAATATCATTAGAACTTCCTGAAAAATAAGCGAGGTTTTTATCGTGACAACTGAAACGAAAAAGAATAATTTTGCAGGTGAATTATTAGAGTGGGTTGACTCGATTGTCGTATCCGCTGTTGTTGTTGTGCTTTTGTTCACCTTTGTATTTAAAATTGTCGGAATTAAAGGTGAATCAATGACCGATACCCTTATGGAAGGGGATAAGGTGCTGGTTTACAGTTGCAATTACACCCCCGAGGTTGGCGACATCGTTGTTATTTCGCGAAATGCGAGTAATATAATTGAGGACGAAAGCGGCGAACATGAACGAATTATAAAGCGTGTAATCGCAACCGAGGGACAAACAGTAGATATTAACGATTCGGGACTAGTTTCTGTTGACGGAGTCGAAATTGCCGATAGCTATATCCGCGAGTATAAAAGCACCTTTAAAAAAGATGTTCAGTTCCCCCATGTAGTAAAGGAAGGTTGTGTCTTTGTTTTGGGAGATAATCGACGTAATTCGCTTGATAGTCGTTCATCAGGCATCGGTGACGTCGATGTTCGATATATACTTGGCAAGGCAATTTGCCGAGTCTCACCCTTTTCGGAGTTTAAATTACTATGATGAAAGAGAATTTTACACCCGATTATTCATACGAAACGGCGGCAATCAATAGCGGCTTTTCGCTCGTTTGCGGCGTCGATGAAGCAGGACGTGGCCCTCTTGCAGGTCCCGTTTTTGCCGCGGCGGTCATTTTGCCAAAGGAATGCCCCGAAATCGAAGGGCTCAACGATTCAAAAAAGTTGAGCGAAAAGAAGCGCGAAGCTCTTTTCGACATCATAATTGAAAAGGCCGTCGCATATAAAATTGCGAGCGCATCTGTCGATGAAATCGAGGAATACAATATCCTCAACGCCACCTTTTTAGCGATGAAAAGGGCGGTCGAGGGATTACCCGTTGAGGCCGATTACGCTATCATCGACGGAAACAGATTACCCAATCTTAATATAGCTTGTTCACCGCTGATAAAGGGCGATGCAAAGAGTCTCTCTGTCGCTGCGGCATCGATACTTGCAAAGGTTGCGCGTGACCGCTATATCACCGACCTTGACGAAAAATATCCCGAATATAATTTTAAAAAGCACAAGGGCTACGGCACAAAGGAGCATACCGACGCTATACTCAAATATGGCCCGTGCGAAATTCACCGAATGAGCTTTTTAAAAAAGCTTTTGGGGGATAAATAATGAACTTGGGCTCAACCGGCAGTAATGGCGAAAGCTATGCTGTCGAATATCTGCAAAACAAAGGTTACGAAATCATTACGCGGAATTTTTCGTCCCGATTCGGCGAGATAGATATTGTTTGCAAAAAGGACAATTTCATCGTATTCGTCGAGGTAAAGACGAGAGGCAGAAAAGCACTCGTCTCGGGTAGGGAAGCCGTCACCCCTGGAAAGCAAAAAAAGATAATTAAAACGGCCCTAATCTATCTTTCGGCTAAGGGGATTACCAATCTTCAACCGCGATTTGACGTGGTCGAGATAATGATTACCGAAAGGGTTACGGTCGAGCACATTATAAACGCATTTGATGGGAGTGCCTTTCGTGGATTTATTTGACCTTCATTGTGATACCTTGTCAAAATGCTTGGAATCGAATGGCTCACTTTATGACGGAGAGTTCGATTTCAATATAGCGAAAACACGCACATACAATAAAAGATGCCAGACCTTTGCGGCTTTTATTCCCGATCAATATCGCGGAGAAGCGGCATTTGAATACTATAAAAAGTTGCGAAATTGCCTGTATAATCAGCTCGAAAAATATAGTGATTATATGTCACTTTGCCGAAGCAGTGATGAGATTAAAAAGACCGTTTCGGACGGCAAATTAGCGGCTCTGTTTTCGGTCGAAAATGCTGCTGCACTCGGCGGAAAAATAGAGAATATCCAAACCCTTTATAATGACGGAGTTCGTATAATGTCGCTTACGTGGAACGACGATAACGAGCTTGCAGGCGGAATAAGGGGTAGCGGAATGGGTCTTACCGAACTTGGCAAAAATGCGGTATGCGAAATGAACCGACTCGGTATTATAATCGACGTATCCCATTTAAGCGACAGAGGATTTGACGATGTTTGCGGAATGGGGGTTGCACCGATTATCGCCACCCATTCAAATTTGAGATCAATTAACGAAAATAAGCGAAACCTCACCGAGCGACAGTTTCTTAAAATTATCGAAACGGGTGGTGTCGCAGGAATAAATTTCTATACCGATTTTTTGGGCGAAAGACCGTTTGAAAGCGCGTTTAGTCACGTTTATCGAATGTTGTCACTCGGAGGAGAGGACAATATCGCGATTGGAAGCGACTTTGACGGAGCCGATTTTGATGAAAAGCTCAATTCGGTTGAAAAGGTTTATAATTTAGCCGAGTATTTGAGTTCGATGGGACTGAGCGATTCGGTGATTCAAAAGATAATGTTTAATAATGCCCTCAGGGTTTTAGGAGTAATGAAAAAATGAAGTATAACAGTACACGAAACAGCGCTTTATCAGTAAACGCTGCCAGAGCCATTAACGACGGAATTTCAAAGGAAGGCGGACTTTTCGTCCCCACCGAGCTTCCGAAGCTTGATAAGGAATTCTTTGTAAAGCTATCGAAAATGAACTATATCGACCGCGCAAAAGAGGTCCTTTCGCTTTTCCTCACCGATTTTACCGAAGAGGAAATTGCCGCGTGTGCAAACGGAGCATATTCAGGCACATTTGATAACGACGTACCTGCACCGCTTCATCGTCTGGACGACAATACATCTGTTCTTGAATTGTGGCACGGACCTACCTGCGCATTCAAGGATATGGCGCTTCAAATTTTGCCTTATCTCCTCACCACCTCGTCAAAGAAGGTTGCCGACGGTCAAACAACAGTTATTCTCGTTGCTACCTCGGGTGACACAGGAAAGGCCGCTTTGGAGGGATTCAAGGACGTACCGAATACAAAAATTATTGTATTCTATCCCGTTGACGGCGTATCAAAGGCACAAAAGCTTCAAATGATGACCCAGCAGGGCGATAACGTGTACGTTTGCGCAATAAAGGGTAACTTTGACGATGCCCAGACAGGCGTTAAAAAAATATTTACAGACCCGTCGGTTGCCGAAAAACTGAATGAAAACGGAATGGCATTTTCGAGCGCAAATTCGATTAACTGGGGACGTCTCTTGCCGCAGATTGTTTACTACATTTCTGCATATTGCGACCTGATCGCCGAAAAGGGCGACATTGACTGCTTCAACGTAGTCGTCCCGACAGGCAACTTTGGCAATATTCTCGCAGCATATTATGCTAAAAAGATGGGCGCACCGATTAAAAAGCTCATCTGCGCATCCAACTCGAATAAGGTACTTACCGACTTTATCTCGACAGGTGTTTATGACCGCAATCGTAGTTTCTATACCACCATTTCCCCATCGATGGATATTCTCATTTCGTCGAATTTGGAGCGTCTCATTTACGATATGAGCGGTAACAATAGTGACGCGCTTTCGTCATATATGTCAATGCTCGCAGCTGATGGAAAATATGAGGTTAGTGACGCTATCAAAGCAAAGCTTCACAACGAATTTATCGGTGGATAT
The DNA here is from genome assembly GCA_017381515.1 of Clostridia bacterium. Lineage (GTDB taxonomy): Bacteria > Bacillota > Clostridia > Oscillospirales > Acutalibacteraceae > UMGS1976. The sequence goes on from JAFOCB010000026.1 coordinate 5,026, forward strand.
GCAACCGACGACGAAACAAAGGCAACGGTCAACGCTACATTTAATAAGTTCGGTTATCTCGCCGATACACATACCGGCGTAGCTATTAAGGTTTATAACGATTACGTAAAGGAAACTGGCGACCTTACCGAAACTGTCATTGTTTCTACCGCATCACCGTACAAGTTTGCTGCCGACGTGCTTGATGCAGTTAGCCCGAATGAAGCAAATCCGACGGGCGTTGAGGCAATGGACGTTTTAAGCAAAGCTACCGATACAGTTATTCCTACTCCGCTTCGCGACCTTGACAAGCGTGATGTGCGCTTTACCGACGTTTGTGACGCAGATGATATGATAAAGGCGGTTTACACCAATCTCGGTATCTGATTATGCTAAAAAAAGGGGGACAAGCAAGTTGGCGATATTTGCAATAAGTGATTTGCATTTATCTCTTAATTCCGACAAGCCCATGGATATTTTCAAGGGCTGGGAAAACTATGTCTCCCGATTAGAAAAGAATTGGAGAGCTATCGTAAGCGACGACGATACAGTTGTCATTCCGGGCGACATCTCCTGGGAAATGAAAATCGAAGATACCGTAAAGGATTTTTCTTTCATCCATTCCTTGCCGGGTAAAAAGATAATTTTCAAAGGCAATCATGACCTTTGGTGGAATTCGCTTAAAAAGATGAATGAGCATCTCGAAGCAAACGGCTTCGACTCAATTACAATCGTAAACAATGGCGCAGTCCGCGTAGGCGAATATGCAGTTTGCGGTACAAGGGGCTGGGCTATTGACGAAAGTGGTACCGACTCAAAGCTGATAAAGAGGGAAGCGCTTCGTTTGAAAGCGACCATAAAAGAGGCGGAAAAGCTTGGTGGAGAGATACTTGTGTTTCTGCATTATCCCGTTGTTTTCGAGGATAATGTTTGCACCGAGCTAATCGATGTGCTGAAAGCGCACGGGATAAAAAAGGTCTATTACGGACACCTTCACGGTAAAAAATCGCATTTAAGTAGATGCACCGAATATGACGGAATTTCATTTTATTTGGTATCGTGCGATTTTCTCGAATTCACGCCTTTGCTGATAAGATAGCGCAAATTAACAAATTAACCGACCTAATTTGAATGAAATTTAGATAAAAAAATATAGAAAATGGAAAATATTTGTGATATAATGAATCGATGTATATATTAGGAGGATGTTATAATGCTCAAGGGAACAAACAAAGTTGAAACCAACCGCTACGAATTGACAATCTCTGTCGATGAACAGACATTTGCTGATGCCTGCACAAAGGCATACAAAAAGGTTGGAAAGAAAATTGCTATACCTGGATTCAGAAAGGGTAAGGCACCTCGCACAATTATCGAAAAATATTACGGCGCAGAAGTATTTTACGAAGATGCACTCGAAATTCTTTATCCCGAAGCTGTTCAGTCGGCTCTCGACGAGTCAGGATTCGAAATGGTCAGCGATAAGGTTGATTTCGACCTCGTATCAATGGACAAGAGTGGTGTTGAATTTAAAATCACCATCACAGTAAAGCCCGAAGTAACCGTTAAGGATTACAAGGGACTCACCGCCGAAAAGGTAAAGGCAGTCGTTACTGACGAAGAAATTGATAATCAGATAAAGGCAGTTGCCGAGCGTAACGCCAGAATGACCACAGTTGAGGACAGAGCATCTGCTATGGACGATACCGTTGTATTCGATTTCGAAGGATTCATCGATGACAAGGCATTCGACGGCGGAAAGGCAGAGGGCTTCTCGCTCAAACTCGGTTCAGGCCAGTTCATCCCCGGCTTTGAGGAGCAGATGGTTGGAAAGAACGCAGGTGAAGAATTCGACGTTAAGGTAACCTTCCCCGAAGAGTACCATAGCGCTGAATGTGCCGGTAAGGAAGCAGTATTTAAGATTAAGCTTCACGAAATCAAGGCAACCGAGCTTCCCGAAATTGATGACGAATTCGTAAAGGACATTAGTGAATTCGATACTCTCGACGAGTACAAGGCGGATTTAAAGCAGAAGGCAACCGAATACAAGGACCGCGCTGCTAACGACTATGTCGAAAATCAGCTTATTGATAAAATGCTCGAAGGTTTCGAAGCAGAAATTCCCGACGAAATGGTTGACCACCGCGTTGACGAGAATGTACGCGATTTCGCATACCGTCTCGAAATGCAGGGAATGAATCTCGAAACATATCTCAAATATGCAGGTGGCGATATTGCCGCTTTCCGCGATACCTTCAAGGAACAGTCACTCCGTCAGGTAAAGGTTCGTCTCGCTCTCGAAAAGATTGCTGAGCTCGAAGGAATTAAGGCAGAGGAAGCTGACATCGATGCTGAGTATGCACGTTACGCTGCACAGTATCAGATGGACGTTGAACAGATTAAGAAGGCTGTTCCTGCTACCGAAATCAGTAAGGACATTGTTGTTCAGAAGGCAATCGACTTTGTACGCGAAAATGCAGTAATCACCGAGGTTGACGCTCCGTCAGAAGCAAAGCCGGCAGCAAAGAAGACTGCTGCCAAGAAGACTACCGCAAAGGCAGAAACAGAAGGCGAAGAAAAGCCGGCAGCAAAGAAACCTGCCGCAAAGAAGGCTGCTGCAAAGAAGACCACTGCAAAGACCGAAGCTGACGGCGAAAAGAAGCCGGCAGCAAAGAAGAATGCTGCTAAAAAGCCCGCAGCTAAGAAGACAGAGGAATAATTATCCTTCCGTCTGAATAAACGGTCACCTATTTGCCTATATTTTTAATATGCTTAATTTACGAGTGCCGTCAACTTAATATATTGACGGCACTTTCTTTTCAATTTTAAAAGGAGTGCATTTATAATGAGTTTTGTACCTTATGTAGTTGAACAAACCGGTCGCGGCGAAAGATCGTATGACATTTTTTCCCGACTTCTTAATGACCGTATAATCGTTTTATCCGACGAGGTAAATGATGCTACTGCCAGCGTTGTTATCGCACAGTTGCTTTATTTAGAAGGACAGGATGCCGAAAAGGATATTAGCTTGTATATCAATAGTCCGGGCGGCTCGGTTTCTGCGGGACTCGCGATTTACGATACAATGCAGTATATCAAATGCGACGTTTCGACAATCTGTATGGGAATGGCGGCAAGCATGGGTGCATTCCTGCTTTCAAGCGGAGCAAAGGGAAAGAGGTTTGCTTTACCGAATGCCGAAATTATGATTCATCAGCCGCTTGGTCAGGCAAGAGGTCAGGCAAGTGATATTATTATCCACGCTGACCATATCAAGTTCACTCGTGATAGACTTAACAAAATTCTTGCCGAAAATACCAATCAGCCGCTCGAAATTATTGAGCGCGATACCGAGCGTGATAATTTCATGACAGCCGAAGCAGCTGCAGCATACGGATTGGTTGACAAGGTAATTACAAAGAGGTAATTATGGATAATATCGAAAACAAAATTCATTGCTCTTTTTGCCGAAAAAGTTCCGATGAAGTAAGAAAACTCATTGCGGGCGACGGAATATATATTTGTGACCAATGTGTCGAAGTTTGCTACGAAATGGTCAATGACATCGAACCGAAAAAAACCAAAAAGGGTAAAAAATCAGCCGAGTTTGTTCTTCCTACGCCAAAGGAGATTAAGGAGCAACTCGACCAATACGTCATCGGACAAAATGATGCAAAGATTGCGCTTTCGGTAGCGGTTTATAATCACTATAAACGCACTTGTTTCGCTTCTCATGACCCCGAGGTCGAGATAAATAAGAGTAATATCCTCATACTTGGACCTACCGGCGTGGGAAAGACTTTGCTTGCTCAAACATTGGCAAAATCGCTTGACGTACCCTTTGCAATTACCGATGCAACTACTCTTACCGAAGCAGGTTACGTTGGTGAGGACGTTGAGAATATTTTACTTCGTCTCATTCAAGCGGCAGATTACGATATTCAACGCGCCGAAAGAGGAATTATTTACATCGACGAAATTGATAAAATTGCCAGAAAATCTGAAAATCCCTCAATCACTCGCGACGTAAGCGGAGAGGGTGTTCAGCAGGCGTTGCTAAAAATTCTCGAAGGCACCGTTGCAAACGTACCGCCGCAGGGTGGACGTAAGCATCCGCAGCAGGAATTTATTCAGATAAATACACAGAATATTCTCTTTATCTGCGCCGGAGCATTCGACGGAATCGAAAAGCAGATTGAAAAGAGAATCGGTGGCTCGGGAATGGGCTTTGGTTCCGAAATTAAGGAAAAGTCAAAGATGGAACCCGCCGAGCTGATTAAATCTGTAATTCATCAGGATTTGGTCAAATTTGGACTCATTCCTGAATTGGTAGGTAGATTGCCGGTCGTAACCGCACTCGAACCGCTTGACAAGGAATCTCTGCTCAAGATTATGACTGAACCGAAAAATTCGGTTGTAAAGCAGTATCAATCGCTATTTGCAATGGACGGTGCCGAGCTTGTATTCGAAAAGGAAGCGCTCGAAAAAATTGCGGATAAGACGATTGAACGAAAGACGGGAGCCAGAGGCTTACGTTCCATTTTCGAAGGCGTTTTGACAAAGATTATGTACGATTTGCCGAGCGACTCTACCGTGGAAACGGTGACCGTTACTGCCGAAACTGTTGATGGCGGCGAACCGAAAATTGCGCATAACCCAAATCATAAGCATGCACCATTAACCCTTCCTAAAGAGAATATAACAAGAATAGAATAATATGAATTTAAACACCGACCGAAACCCTAATTTCAGTCGGTGTTTTGATAATTATTTATTATTCTTTTTTGCGGTAAAACCTTGAAATTTTGGCTAAAAAAGGGTAATATAAAGTATTAAGGAGATGTGACTATGGATATATGTGTTGGAGATATTCTCGAAATGAAAAAAACTCATCCCTGCGGCGCAAAGCAATTTAACGTTTTGCGCATTGGTGCCGATTTTAAAATTAAGTGTGTCGGCTGTGGACACGAGATTATGGTCACTCGCCAAAAGTGTGAAAAAAACATTAAAAAAGTAATCAGAAACGAAGAATAAAAAGGGGAAAATTCCGTGTTTGACAAGTTAAAGGATGTCGAAGCAAAATATAATGAAATATCGGAGCGACTTACCGACCCTGCGGTTGTAACCGACCAGGAAATGTATAAAAAGCTTATGCGTGAGCATAAGCAGCTTACACCGATTGTCGATAAACTGCACGAATACGAGGCGGCAAAAAACGATTATGATGAAGCAAAAGGTCTGCTTGACGAAGGTGGACTCGACAAGGATTTCAAGGAAATGGTCGAGGAACAAATGCTTTCGTCAAAGAACGAGGTTGACCGAATCTCCGAGGAGATAAAAATCCTTCTTTTACCCCGCGACCCGAACGATGATAAGAATGTTATTATCGAAATTCGTGGCGGAGCAGGTGGCGAAGAAGCAGCTCTCTTTGCAGCGACTCTTATGCGTATGTATTCGATGTATGCCGAATCAAAGGGATGGAAAACCGAAATTGTTAACGAAAATGCAACCGAACTCGGCGGATATAAAGAGGTCAGCTTCATGATTGAAGGTGATGGAGCATATTCGAGACTTAAATTCGAGTCGGGTGTTCATCGTGTTCAGCGTGTCCCCGATACCGAATCGCAGGGTAGAATCCATACTTCGACAGTAACTGTTGCAGTTTTACCCGAGGTCGATGACGTCGAAATCGAAATAAATATGGCTGATTTGCAGATTGACACCTATCGAGCATCGGGTGCAGGCGGTCAGCACGTTAACAAGACCGAATCGGCTATACGAATTACCCATTTACCGACCGGACTGGTTGTTGAATGTCAGGACGAAAGAAGTCAGCATAAAAACAAGGATAAAGCGATGAAGGTTCTTCGTTCCCGCCTTTATGAACAGGCGCAAAAGGAACAAACCGATAAAATTGCATCCGAAAGAAAGTCACAGGTTGGAACGGGTGACCGAAGCGAACGAATTCGTACCTATAACTATCCGCAGGGCAGGGTGAGTGAGCATCGAATTGGGCTTACCATTTACCACCTTGAACAGACGCTTAACGGCGACCTTGACGAGATAATCGATGCACTCATTACCGCCGACCAGGCGGAAAAGCTAAAAGCAGAGGCAAATTAAATCAATGAATACTAAACAAATTAGGATTATGTCAACCGAAGATAATCCGTTAGGGTTAAAAGAGGTCGCAGAGATTTTAAATAACGGCGGTATCGTCGGCATACCTACCGAAACGGTTTACGGACTTGCAGCAAACGCTTATGACGAGTCGGCTGTGGCAAAAATTTTTGAGGCGAAGGGACGACCGCAGGACAACCCGCTTATAGTTCATATCGCTGATATGAACGAGCTTGAGGTTGTTGCAGCCCAAATTCCAGAATCGGCAAAAAAGCTTGCGGCTGCATTTTGGCCGGGACCGCTTACGATGGTGCTCAAAAGGACCGAAAAAATACCTGCATCGGTTTCGGCAGGGCTTGACACGGTAGCGGTTAGAATGCCGTCAAATGAGGTAGCAAGGGCGATTATTGAAGTTTCTGGGCTTCCTCTTGCCGCACCGTCAGCGAATATTTCGGGACGTCCCAGCCCCACAACAGCACAGCACGTAATTGACGACCTCGGCGGCAAAATTGACGCAGTTGTTGTTTCAGGCGATTGCTCGGTCGGAGTCGAGTCAACCGTAATTTCCCTCGTTGATGGTAAAAATCGACTTTTGCGTCCGGGTGGAATTACACACGAACAGCTCGAAAGTGTTATCGGTCCGGTTGAAATTGACTCGTCGGTTTTATCGAGCGAAATTAGCGAAAAGGTTTCTTCCCCCGGAATGAAATACAAGCACTATTCGCCAAAAACAAGGGTAATCATTATTGAGGCGGATACCGATTTGTTTTGTGATTATGTAAACCAACGAAATGAAAATTGCGCTGCAATGTGTTTTAGTGAAGAAGCCGAGCATATAAATAAAAAAACAGTAATTTACGGTCAAATGAGTAACGATATGTCGCAGGCAAGGGAACTTTTTGACGCTTTGCGAGTGGTAGATATCCTTGATGTTGATGTGGTGTATGCTCATTCTCCGAAAAAGAGCGGAGTTGGACTCGCAGTATATAATCGCTTGCTTAGAGCGGCAGCATTCGAGGTGATAAAGCTTTGAGTTTCGTAATTGGAATTACCGGTCAAACCGGCGCAGGAAAGGGTACTGCGGCCAAAATTTTGGCTAAATATGACATGGCATACATTGATTGTGATTTGGTTGCACGCGATGTTGTCGAGGTTGGAAACAAAACTCTCGATAAGCTGTGCGATGCCTTTTCTGATTCTATACTCAATGCTGATGGTACACTTAATCGTCCCGAACTTGCTAAAATTGCCTTTTCGTCACCGCAGTCGGTTCGATTGCTTAACTCAATTACCCATCCTGCAATTATTGATAAAATCAATGAAATGATTGCTGAAATGGATAAAAAGGACGAAAAATATATTGTCCTTGACGCACCAACTCTGATTGAAAGTGGCGCGGCAGAAATTTGTGATGTAATTATCACCGTCGTTGCTGATGAGGATATTCGCCTTTCTCGCATAATGGAGAGGGATAATATTGATTGTGAAGCGGCACAAAGGCGTATGTCCGCTCAGCCAAAACCTGATTTTTACATTGAAAATAGCGACTATACAGTTTATAATAATGGTGATATTGAATCGTTAACAGAGCAAATTAGTCGCATTTATGATGATATTTTAAGGAATTATATTACATGAAATTCTTTTATAAATTTATAATAATACTTATATTGCTGATTGTCCTTTTCGCAGGAGCATTTTATGGCGCTCATCAGCTTTATCCGCAAAAATACAATGAATACGTCGAGCAATATTGTGAAGAATATGATGTCCCGACCGACCTCGCTTATGCGGTGATAAAATGCGAAAGCGGATTCAACCCGAATGCAAAGTCGGAAATCGGAGCCATCGGGCTGATGCAAATTACTCCCGAAACGTTTGAATGGATTTTAACAAAAATTGATGACAAAAATAGCGAAACACCCGATTTATACGACCCAAAAACGAATATAAGGGCAGGAATTTATCTTTTAAAGCTTAATTTAACCGATTTTGAATCTACTGAATTTGCTTTGGCGGCATATCACGCCGGTCGAGCAAAGACACAGAGCTGGGTTGATGAGGGGATTAAGTCGGAGGACATACCTTATAACGACACAAACGCGTATATAAAGCGCGTTATGATAACGTCAAAAATTTATAATCTACTTTATCAATAAAAAAGAAAGGAAATGATACTATGTCAGAAAAAACTCAGGGCGAAATTCTCATGGAAAAATTGACCTTTAAGCGTGATAACGGATGCAAGGATGAAAAAATTGTAGCCGAAGCAGAGCTTTTTTGCGAAGGATATAAGTGCTTCCTAGATTTAGGAAAGACCGAACGCGAAGCAGCCGATTTTGCTATTGCCGCAGCTATCGAAAAGGGATTTAAACCCTTTGACAGAAATGCAAAGTACAATCCGGGAGATAAGGTTTACCTCAATAATAGAGGTAAGTCGGTTATACTTGCTGTTTTCGGCAATCAGCCGGTTGAAAGTGGTGTTCGTGTAGCGGCAGCACACATTGATTCACCGCGTATTGATTTAAAGCCCAATCCGATTTATGAAGATTGTGAAATGGCTCTTTTCAAGACACACTACTACGGCGGTGTTAAGAAATATCAGTGGACTGCAATTCCGCTTGCGCTTCACGGAGTTGTTATCCGCGCCGACGGAACAAAGATTTCGATTGTAATTGGCGAGGACGAGAATGACCCATGCTTTGTTATTACCGACCTTTTACCGCATCTTGCTGCTGAGCAGTACAAGCGTACTTTGGGCGAGGCAATTCGTGGCGAGGATATGAACGTTCTTATCGGCAGCTATCCCTTTAAGGATGACAAGGTAAGCGAAGCAGTAAAGCTTAACATTCTCAATATAATTTACGAAAAGTACGGAATTGTCGAGGCGGATTTCATTTCTGCCGAGCTTGAACTTGTACCCGCATTTAAGGCAAGAGATATTGGCTTTGACCGTTCACTTATTGGCTCTTATGGACATGATGACCGCGTTTGTGCATATCCGTCGCTTATGGCAATTCTTAATGCTAGCGGAACACCCGAACACACAGTTATCACCGTTCTCGCTGACAAGGAAGAAATCGGTTCGATGGGCAACACAGGTCTTGAATCAGCATTCCTTAAATATTTCGTTTGCGATTTGGCTAATATTCAGGGCGGTGACGGCTTTACCGCTTTGGCAAACAGTGAATGCTTGTCTGCCGACGTTAATGCTGCTTTTGACCCCAATTACCCCGACGTTCTCGACCGCAGAAATGCCGCTATGATAAATCATGGAGCCGCTTTTACAAAATACACCGGTTCCAGAGGAAAGAGCGGTACAAGTGACGCTTCGGCTGAATTTGTTGGTAAAATGAGACGCTTGATGGACGCTAACAACGTCATGTGGCAGATGGGCGAGCTTGGCAAGGTTGACTTGGGTGGCGGCGGTACAGTTGCCATGTATATTGCTAATTTGGGCATGGATGTTATTGATATCGGCGTACCTGTTCTTTCGATGCACGCCCCCTTTGAAGTCGTTTCAAAATTTGACGTTTACATGGTTTACAAGGCCATCGAAGCTTTTTTCAAAAGCTGAGTAATTTTACTTGATTTTTGTGCCGGTTTGTGTTATTATCTATTTTGTCACAAGCCGGTGTGATGGAATTGGCAGACGTAGTGGACTCAAAATCCACCGCCAGCGATGGCGTGCCGGTTCGAGTCCGGCCACCGGCACCAAAATACCTACCCTTATTTGATACAATGGTATCAGCAAGGGTGGGTATTTTTTTCCTTACAAAGCATTATTGTTGAAGTTCCTGATCGTTTGCTATATAATAAACAAAAAGGTGGTGAATCAGGTGAAGAAAATTTCTTGGAAAAAAGTTGTAATTTTAAGTGCAGTTGTTGTATTTTTGCTCATTGTGATTGGTACGGCATTGGCAGCAAACAGCATTGTACAATTTAGCAAATTGGATGAAAAGACCAAGGGCGATACCGTAATCATACTGGGTGCAGCAACAACCAACGGAGAAGTTTCACCTGTGTATCGGGAAAGAATCCACCACGGCATTTGGCTTTATGAAAACGGATATGTGGACTGCTTAATCATGACCGGTGGATTTGGCAACGGAAATGAAACATCGGATGCCTATGTTGCAAAACAATACGCAATTTCCAAAGGCATTCCCGAAGAAGCGATCTTTATAGAAGAAAAATCTACAATTACAGAAGAAAATCTAAAAAACGCAAAGGCAATTATGGCAGAAAATTCTCTGGATACTGCCATTATCGTAAGCGATCCGCTGCATATGAAACGGGCAATGACAATGGCAAAGGATTACGGTATCATCGCCTACTCATCGCCTACACCCACAACCATGTATAAGAGCAATAAAACAAAGATTCCGTTTTTGGCAAGAGAAGTATTTTTCTATATCGGTTATTCAATTCTACGCCCATTCCGATAATACCGGTCGTTTAACGAATGCAACGCTCGGCGCTACTGCGTTGCATTGTATCAAATTGTGTAGTATATGCCAAACTAAAAAACCGTCTCGTGAGAGAGCAGATTTATTTGTTGCACTAATACTTACAATTATTAACACTTCTAATCAATAGACAAATATATGATATTATTTCTAGGCGGTTGAGCGGAAAGTTGTCAATTTGTTGTCATTGACACCAAAAAACCTGTATGTTATGATATATGTGTAATAGTTTGGAGGTGTATTATAATGGTAAAAGAAATTTACGAAAAACCCATTATTGAATATACTGAATATATTGAAGAAGAAATTATGAAGGAATCTGACCCCGAATCCGGCGATATCGGTATCGAAGAGGGCGACGACGATTATCTCTAATTTCTCCATTATTTGTTGTTATAATTTTAAAAAGAGCCATTCTGTATTTACAGAATGGCTCTTTTCTTATCATTATTTATCTGTTTAAAAGAACGTTCTTTTCATAGTCGGCAACTACATTGTACCAATCGGCATTTTCGATAACGCCGCACTGCTTACAATATTCTTCCCAAATGTCGCCAAAGGGCATTGTCTTTGCTTCCTCGGTAGCGACCATAATTTCGGTGAATTTGCTTTCTTCCTGCAATTTAGCAAGGCGCTCATGCGGAGTGAGAAGCGAGATGAGAAGCGCTTTTTGCATATTTCTGACGCCGATTACCCAAGCGGCTACGCGGTTAATACTTGCGTCAAAGTAGTCAAGTCCGATTAAAATGCGGTCATCAGCATTGTTACGAATGATTTCGTCGGCGATAGCTTTGAGCTCGTCGTCGAGAAGCACAACGTGGTCGGAATCCCAATGAATCGGACGAGTTACGTGAAGCGGAATCTTATCAAAGAAGTTGAGCAGAGCGGGGAGCTTGTCGCTGATAACCTCGGCGGGATGATAGTGACCGCTGTCGAGGAGGGGATAAATATTTTCGTGTGAAGCGGCATAGCTGATATAGAATTCGCTGCTGCCTACCGTGAAAGCTTCGAGTCCGATACCAAAGAATTTGCTTTCACACGAGTCGATTATAAATTCGGGATTATATTTAACTGAATAAATCTCGTCGAGACTTTCTTTGAGGCGCTTTCTCGGTGAAAACTTATCGGCAGGATTATTCTTATATCCGTCGGGAATCCAAATGTTGCAAAGGGCAGGAGTGCCAAGCTCTTCGCCAAAATAAGCTGCAATTTTTCTGCAAGCCATAGCGTGTTCAATCCAGAATTTGCGGATTTCCTTATCGGGATGTGAAAGGGTCAAACTGTCTGCCGCCTTTGGATGCGAGAAGAATGTCGGGTTGAAATCGAGACCTAAATCACGCTCTTTTGCAAACTCAACCCACTTTTCGAAATGCTTGGGTTGAAGCTCGTTGCGGTCAACCTTTTCGTCGGTGATTGCATAGCAAGCGTGGAGATTTATACGCTTTTTACCCGGGATGAGTGAAAGTGCAACGTCGAGGTCGGCCATAAGCTCCTCGGCATTTCTTGCTCTGCCGGGATAATTGCCGGTAGCCGCAATACCGCCGGTAAGCTCGTCGATGCCCTCAAATCCAAGCACGTCGTCACCCTGCCAACAATGAATTGAAACAGGTATATTTTTAAGTCGTTCGATAGCGATGTCGGTGTCAATTCCGACACGAGTGTAGTACTTTCTTGCGTCAGGGTATCTGTTTTTCATTTATTTTACCTCCGTTATGTCAAACGAATTTTTTATAATATCGCGTCCAGATGAAAGGTCATCAACTTCATTCGATGCAATCATCTGAACCAAAAGATTGCCTATTGCGGTTGCTTCTGTCGGTCCTGCGACAACGGGTTTGCCGGTATATTTTGCGGTAAGCTCGTTGAGATAGGTGTCCTTGCTTCCGCCGCCGACAATGTTTACGCAATCGAATTTGATGCCGAGCTTTGATTCAATGCCCGAAACGGTATCAGCGTAGCATTTTGCGAGTGAGTGATAGATACATCTGACCGTGTCGCCAATTGTTTTTGGCTCGGTCATATTGTTAGAAATGCAGTAATTCTTTATAGCGTCAATCATGCTTTCGGGAGCCAAAAATGCGCTGTTGTTGACGTCGATAATCTCGTTGAAATCAGAATTTTTAGCCATTTCGCAAAGCTCGTCAAAGCTATATTTTTTATCAAGTTCGCGTCTAACCGATTGAATCATCCAAAGCCCCATAATATTTTTGAGGTATCTGAAACGGTATTTGTAACCACCCTCGTTGGTGAAACCTAAATTCAGACTTTCTTCACTTAATTCAGGTGTATTAATCTCGCATCCCATGAGCGACCAGGTGCCGCTGCTGATATAAAGCGACATTTCGTTGCTCGGAACTGCTAAAACTGCCGAACCCGTATCGTGTGTGCAGGGGAGAACGACATTGCAATTAAATCCGATTTGGTCAGCAATTTCGGCTTTTAATTCGCCGACAATGCTTTCGGGAGTATGTATTTCGCCAAAAATACGCTTGGGTAATCCGAGCTTTTCGATTAGGTCAAAGTCCCAATTCTTTGTATCTGCGCTGACCAGTCCCGAAGTTGACGCGTTGGTGTATTCGGTCATCATTTTACCCGTGAGGAGATAGTTGAGGTACTCTGGAACGAACAAAAGTCGTTCTGCCTTCTCAAATTTTTCACTGACGGTCATCAGCTGATAAATGGTGTTAAACACCTGCGGCTGAATACCTGTGTGCGCATATTGGTCAGGTTGAGAAACGATTTGTGCCGTCTTTTCAATTACGCCGTTCGTTCTACCATCGCGGTAGGCAACTGTATCACCGATAACCTCACCATTTTTGTCCAAAAGTACGTAATCAACGCCCCATGTATCAATACCGATTGATTTGGGGATAATGTTATTTTCTTTGCAAATTTTGAGTCCGTTGACGATTTCGGCGAATAAGCGGTCAAGCTCCCAGCAAAGATGCCCGTTTTTGCTTACAACGCCATTGTAAAAGCGGTGCATTTCCTTTACGGCAATTTTTCCGTCCTCGAGCCATCCCGCGATAAGACGACCGCTTGATGCTCCAATATCGACGGCAATATAGTAATTATTCATAAAATCAGTCCATTGTATAAATTTACTTTAATTATACAGAAAAAATTTACATATTACAAGAAAAATTAAACCCTTTATTCACAATATTTTAATAACTATAGGTTAAAATAAATCGTAGGAGATGATATATATGAAAAGAATTGCTTTTTTCGATACAAAACCTTACGATAAGCTGTATTTCGACAAGCTCAATGATAATTACGAAATAAGCTACTTTGAAGGAAAGCTTAATAAAAAAACTGCCCCGATTACAAAGGGTTATGATGCGGTAATTGCCTTTGTCAACGACGACATTGACGCCGATACGATAAACATTTTGGCGGATAACGGAATAAAGGTTCTAGCGATGCGTTGTTCGGGTTATTCAAACGTTGACCTCAAAGCCGCCAAGGATCGGCTAACTGTTGTTACTGTTCCTGCATATTCGCCATATACTGTCGCCGAACATACCATGGCACTTTTACTTTCGCTGAACCGAAAAATACACAAGGCGTACAATCGCACTCGTGACTTTAATTTCAGCTTAAACGGACTTACCGGCTTTCTTTTGAGGGGTAAAACTGTCGGCGTAATCGGAACGGGCAAAATCGGTCAGGCGGTTATGGAGGTGCTTGGCGGATTTGGTGTAAATATTCTCGCTTACGACCCGTATCCCATTGACGATGATACAATCCATTACGTTGACCTCGAATACCTGTTTAAAAACAGCGATATAATAACTCTTCATTGTCCCTTGACTGACAAATCGTATCATATTCTCGATAGCGATGCCTTTGATATGATGAAGGATAATGTAGTTATCGTAAATACTTCTCGTGGAGCACTCGTTGATACAGAGGCGCTTTTACACGCACTTAATACCGAAAAGGTTGCAGGTGCGGCTCTCGACGTGTATGAGGAAGAAAGCGACTTTTTCTTTGAGGATTTTTCGGGAATGGTAATTAATGATGATATGCTGTCACTTCTTATTGCTCATCCTCACGTTTTGATGACGGCGCATCAGGCATTTTTGACCGATGATGCCCTCGAAACAATTGCCAGAACGACATATAATAACATCGACGAAGTGTTATCGGATGAAAAGTGTAAAAACGAGGTTATGTATAAAAGCAGAGAATTTTCAAAGAAATAAAATATCTTACCGATTAAGACAATCCCCATATCGCATATACTTTGGTATATTTGATATGGGGTGATTGTTTTGTTTACATATTTTTTATCGGTGGCAATTTCTAATATACTATATTTTATACTGCACGTCACAAACTCCGGTTCATTTCCGCGAGCACTTTCAAGCAAAGAAGAAACAGAACTATTCGAAAAATACAGCAGTGGAGACCTCAAAGCGCGTGAAAAACTGATAGAGCATAATTTGCGTCTGGTAGCTCACGTGGTAAAGAAATATTATGACACGGGATACGAAACCGACGACCTGATTTCGATTGGTACAATCGGGCTTATAAAGGCGATTTCGAGCTATAATAATTCAAAAGGGACAAAGCTTGCAACCTACGCGGCAAAGTGCATCGAGAACGAAATTCTAATGTATTTCAGAGCTCAAAAAAAGGTATCTCTTGACGTATTTATAAACGACCCGATTGATACTGACAAGGACGGAAACGAGTTAACCCTTCTCGATATCATTCCGTCCGACTTTTCCATTGTTGACGATATTGATAAACGGATAAAAATTAAAAAACTGAGGGAATATCTGCGAACCGAACTAACCGACCGTGAACGAAAAATAATCATTCTTCGTTATGGGCTAAACGGTACAGCAGCGTTACCTCAACGAGAGGTCGCAAAAAAGCTGAAAATCTCGCGTTCATACGTTTCTCGAATCGAAAAAAAGGCGCTCGAAAAACTGTATGATAAATACGAGAACGGTTGATTAAAGTCCTTTTATTCGGTCGATTACACCTTTTTCGAGACGGCTTACCTGCGCTTGTGAAATGCCGATTTCGTTTGCAACTTCCATCTGCGTTTTACCCTTCATAAAGCGTAGATTGAGTATTTTCTTTTCGCGGTCGTTGAGCTTTTTTATCGCTTCCTTAAAGAAGATTTCGTCCAGCCAGTTTTTATCATCGTTTTTGTCACCAACCTGGTCCATTATATATATCGTGTCACCGCCGTCTGAATAAACCGGCTCGTTTAGCGAAACCGGCTCTACAATGCTTTCAAGTGCTAAAACGACTTCCTCTCGCGGAATATCAAGCTCGCTTGCGATCTCGTCAATGGTCGGCTCCTTTTGATTTTTTATCGTAAGCTGTTCTTTAACCTGCATGGCTCGATAGGCGTTGTCTTTGATTGAACGGCTTACTCTGACCGAATTGTGATCCCTTAAATACCTGCGAATTTCACCGATTATCATCGGTACTGCATAAGTGCTGAATTTCACTTCATGCGAGGTGTCGAAATTATCAATAGACTTTATCAGTCCGATGCAACCCACTTGAAAAAGGTCGTCGGGATTTTCGCCTCTGCCTGAAAAGCGCTGAACTACGCTTAAAACGAGTTTAAGATTGCCGTTGATTAGCTTTTCTCGAGCCGAATTATTGCCGCTTTTGGCGAGTTTAATGAGTTCCTCTTTTTCCTTTTCGGTCAGCACCTTTAATTCCGACGTATTTATTCCGCATATTTCAACCTTGCTGAATTGCATTGTTAAACCCCCGATTGTGAATTTCAAGGTTATTATTGCCGTCGGTTGTATGCGGAATACTAAAAAAATATTTTTTTGTTCGACAGGATTTGCTTTTATTTTATAGATTTTTGCGCAACCGCTTGAATAGGTCAGGTTAATCTGTTATAATAATCCTCATAGTGAAAAAAGGGGATAGTTATGGATATAAGAGAAAAAGCACTTGATTTGCATTATCAGCTTGGTGGAAAGATTGAGGTTTCTTCGCGAGTAGCGGTAAAGGATGCCGAAGCACTTTCACTTGCATATACTCCGGGAGTTGCCGAGCCGTGCCTCGTTATCGAAAAGGACGTTGACAAATCCTTTGAGCTTACGCGACGCAGTAATTTGATTGCCGTTGTAACCGACGGGTCGGCTGTACTCGGGCTTGGAAACATTGGCCCGGAAGCAGGTATGCCTGTTATGGAAGGTAAATGTGTGTTATTCAAGGAGTTTGCGGGGGTTGATGCGTTTCCTCTGTGTATAAAGTCCAATGACGTTGACGAGATTGTCAGAACGATTTATTTGCTTTCGGGTAGCTTCGGCGGAATAAATTTAGAGGATATTTCAGCTCCCAGATGCTTTGAAATTGAAAAAAGGTTAAAAGAAATTTGCGACATTCCCGTATTTCACGATGACCAGCACGGTACCGCGATTGTTGTAGCAGCCGCTTTACTTAACGCGCTCAAACTGGTAAAAAAGGAAATTCCCGAAATCAAATGTGTAATAAACGGCGCAGGTGCCGCAGGAACGGCAATTACCGAGCATTTGTTGAAGCTTGGACTGAAAAATATTATTGCCTGTGACCGTGATGGAGCCATTTATGAGGGCAAAGACAATCTTTCCGAAGCGCACCGGAAATTAGCGTCACAAACGAATCCAAATAGGGAAAATGGCAGTTTGGCGGATGTATTAAAAGGCGCCGACGTGTTTATCGGTGTATCTGCACCTAATGTTCTTGACGCCGCAAAGGTTTCAACAATGGCAAGGGATGCTATTGTTTTCGCCATGGCTAATCCCACACCCGAAATTATGCCCGTTGAAGCGAAAAAAGGCGGTGCTACTGTTGTAGGTACGGGACGTTCCGACTTTGCTAATCAGATTAACAACGTTCTTGCTTTTCCGGGAATATTCCGAGGAGCCCTTGACGTTCGTGCCAGCGATATAAATGACGAGATGAAAATGGCGGCATCCTACGCTATTGCATCTCTCGTTAATGATGACGAGCTTTCGAGCGAATACATATTGCCAAAGGCATTTGACAGCAGAATTGCTGAAACGGTTGCAAAAGCGGTCGCTGAAGCGGCAAAATCAAGCGGTGTTGCACGCATATAATTTGATAAATTATATCAATCGAATGGTTATTATAAACTCATTTTTGGCATTATCGCCGAAATCGGTTAAATTAGTTAAAATAATAACAAAGAAACTTGCAAATTTGACAAATTTAGGGTACAATAGTATCAACCGAAAATTTGGGAGGTAAATTAAAAATGGTAAAAGTTGCTATTAACGGTTTTGGCCGTATCGGCCGTCTTGCTTTCAGACAGATGTTTGGCGCTGAAGGCTACGAGGTAGTTGCTATCAACGACCTTACAAACCCCACCATGCTCGCACATCTTCTTAAGTACGATTCAGCTCAGGGTAGATATGCCTACGGCGATACCGTATCTGCTGATGACGAAGCTGGTACAATCACCGTAAACGGAAAGACAATCAGAATCTATGCTGAGAAGGACGCTGCTAATCTTCCTTGGGGAGAGCTCGACGTTGACGTTGTTCTCGAATGCACAGGTTTCTACTGCTCAAAGGCAAAGAGCCAGGCACACATCGATGCCGGCGCAAAGAAGGTAGTTATTTCTGCTCCTGCTGGAAATGACCTTCCCACAATCGTTTACAGCGTAAACGAAAACACTCTCACAGCTGATGACAAGATTATTTCTGCTGCTTCCTGCACCACAAACTGTCTTGCTCCTATGGCTGACACTCTCAACAAGTATGCACCCATCGTTAGCGGTATCATGACAACTGTTCATGCTTTCACCGGTGACCAGATGGTTCTCGACGGTCCGCACAGAAAGGGCGATCTTCGTCGTGCACGTGCTGCTGCTGTTAACATCGTTCCTAACTCTACCGGCGCTGCAAAGGCAATCGGCCTCGTAATTCCTGAACTCAATGGCAAGCTCATCGGTTCAGCTCAGCGTGTTCCTGTTCCCACAGGTTCTACAACACTCCTCGTTGCTGTTGTAAAGGGCAAGGATGTTACTGTTGATGGTATCAACGCTGCTATGAAGGCAGCTGCTTCTGATTCATTCGGCTACACCGAAGAGCAGCTCGTTTCTTCTGACATCATCGGCATCACCTACGGTTCACTCTTTGATGCTACTCAGACAATGGTTACAAAGATTGACGACGAAACCTATCAGGTACAGGTTGTTTCTTGGTACGATAACGAGAACAGCTACACCAGCCAGATGGTTCGTACAATCAAGTACTTTGCTGAAATGTAATTTTTCAGCCATAAGCTGATAATATTTACAAAAAAAGGCGGACAAGCGATTTGCTTGTCCGTTTTTACTTTTTATCCGTCCGAGGAATTAGTGTTTTTTCTATGTGTTGAAGTACGAGAAGAAAAATGATATAATCAAAATAAATATATAAAAATAAAGGGTGGCTTATCAGTCCATTGACGATTATTCTTATGTTGTAATAGAATTATGGGCGGAGGTGGTCAAATATGACTGATAAAAAAACATTCGGCTCGTTCATAAAAACAAAAAGAACCGAAAAAAATTATTCACAAAAAGATTTAGCGGAAATGCTGTTTGTAACCGAAGGCGCAGTAAGCAAATGGGAACGAGGTTTGTCTTATCCGGACATTACTTTAATTGCCGATATATGCCGTGCCCTCGATATAAGCGAACACGAATTGATTACCGCCTCAACCGACACAGACGTTAGAAAAATCGAGCATGAAGCACGAAAGTTCCGTGTGATTAGAAGCACGTGGTTTTGGGTACCGACAATATCTTATGCAGTCGCGCTCTTAACCTGTTTTATTTGCAATCTTGCAGTAAATCACACATTGTCATGGTTCTTTATTGTTTTAACCGCACTGGTTTGCGCCTATACTTTCGTGCCCAGTGTTACATACTTTTTTAAGTCAAAGAAACTACTTGTATTTTCTGTTTCAACATATTTATCCATTTGCCTGCTTTTGTTCACCTGCGCAGTATATACAAATGGACGGTATTGGTTTCCTGTTGCCTGCATTGGTACACTAATGGGGTACATATTGATTTTCGGAACGATTTTGCTATCAAAAACAAAACTGTACCGCTTTAAATTTGTAATAGCTTTTACGGCAGTTTTGGCGCTGACAATATTGATACTTTTGTGCGTTTATAGTTGGCGGCCTTTTATGCTTGAATCGGCAATTCTCATAACCATTTACGCGTACATTCCTTTGATTTTCTGTGCTGTTATTTGTATGTTTAATTTTGATGGATTTTTAAAGGCAGGAATTTGTACGGTTGTGGCATCTTGTGTGTATTACTGTATGGGTTATGTCACAAATTCTTTGTTCGGACTGAATGAAAACCATTATGAAATTGATTTTCACAACTGGGCGCAGTGCGTTACGGGAAATGTCCACTTGATTGTTATAACGGCAATGTTGTTTATCAGCGCTCTTTTGTTTGTAATTGGTTTATTAAGAGTTAAAAAATATAAGAAATGATGGGGACAATAATTGTTCAAAAGGTTATGGTTTAAGAAAGAAAAAAGATGCACGAAGTTTTCGTGCATCTTTTTTTCTATCCTTAACAGCACAATACCTATAAGGTGCGTTTTTTATTCGCCGAGTGTAATTTCGACAATGTGCTCTTTTCCGTCGCCGAAAATCGGAAGTGAATTTTGTTCATATTTTACGTCGTCAACGGTCATTGTCTTATATCCTTTTTGCAGTCCGTTGGGGTTATGAATATGAATAATATAGTTGTCGCCTCTGAATTTGCGGGACATTTCGCATTTATCCCAGCTTGACGGAATGCAGGGGTCAAGCTCAATTGTATCATAATTTGGCATAAATCCGAGTATGTACTGAGTAACCGCTCTAAACATCCAACCGGCAGTACCCGTTACCCAGGCGAAAAGTGTTTCACCCTTTCTCGGGTTTTCGGGACCGAAATACATATTTGTAAGCGCATAGGGTTCGCATCCGGAATGTTCCGACGGGTTGGTCACGCTATCGGGATAAATTTTCATTATGGTTTCGTATGCCTTGTCACCATTACCCATGATACAGTCGGCAACAACCTTAAATGAACCACCGTGGCAGTAGGGAGTACCATTCTCCCAAATTCCCGGTACAAAGCTCGTCAGACGTCCAATATGATTGTTGAAATGCTTGTATGCGGGGTAGAGGGTGAGAGGACCGTAGTCTGAATCGAGATATTTTTCGACACTTGCCATTGCTTGTTCGAGTCGCTCTCTAGGCGCAACCTGAGCGAGCACAGCCCATGTTTGAGAGTTAAGATAAATCTTACCTTCTGCCTCTTCGTGTGAACCGACCTTTTCGCCGAGGTCATTTATAGCGGCAAGGAACCATTCGCCGTCCCAAGCATTTTTGTTAATATTTTCCGTGAGGGTTTCGCGATATTTCTTCATTTCCTCGATAATATCGTTGCCCTTGTTAAAACGAGCTGCCATTTCCTCAACGTTTTTGAGCGCGTAAACGAGTGCAATCGAAGTCCAGACGCTTTCACCCTTGCCTTCGAGGCCTGTCATATTCAGCGAATCGTTCCAGTCACCGTCGAGCGAGTGAACCAGTCCGTCGTCACCGAGGTCGTTTGCACTGTATCTTACCGCGCGAAGAATGTGATCCCAAACGGTGCCTTTTTCTTCGGATAGGAGATATTTTACCTCGTCATCGAGTATTGAACTGTCACCGGTTTCCTTAATATACGCATTTACAGTCGGTGCAATCCAGGTCATTCCGTCGGAATATACGTGGTGGTCAAGTGGCAACCAACCGCGAACACAGCGTCCGTCGGGATATTCGTATTCGAGTGTTTCGAGTATCTTTTCCTTACCGAGTTCACTGTTAAATGCGCAAATTGCCCACGCATCTTGAAGCTGGTCGCGGAATCCCTTTCCTGTATCGCGACCTGCCTCTGCGCAAAGCTGAACCTGCTGTTTTATCCACAGGTTTGTGAAATTATTGATTTTTTCTTCGGGGGTGCTGACTGTAATTGACTTCATAACCTCATCTTTTTCGGCGATAAGGTTATTAAAATCAGCGTCAATTTTGCCCTCGGCAAAAAGTTTTTTAGAAATTGCTTTTGCGCTTTCCATTCCGTCAACGCAACCGATTAAGATATTGAGAGTCTCGCTTTCACCAGCCGAAAGTTCAAAGGTGTGTTCCAATACGCCTGTCATCTGCTCGCAAGCCGACAAGCTGTTGGTACACTTGCCATCAACGACAATTTTCGGACAGTTTACGTTACCGAAAGAACCGAAAACTGCTTTTTTTGAGGTGTCGAATCCGCTCGGCTTTTTATCCGATGAAATGAATCCGTTGAACCATTTATGAGGTCTTTCCATCGCCTCGTTCATACAAAGGACAACGTTGTCCTCGCTGTCGAAATGACCGTGAACGTATGAGTTGTAGTCGGAATAACGCTGATAACCTTCGAGCAGAAAGTCAACCAGAGAGAAAACCTTGAACTTGACCGTTTTATCACTCGTGTTTTCGAGGGTGAGGGTCCATATTTCGCAGGGTTCTGTCTTGTTAATAAATACTCGTGCGGTTGCTTTTATTCCAAAGCATTCACCCGAAATAACCGAATAGCCGAGTCCGTGAACACAGCTGTAATCGTTAATTTCGGTACACATCGGATAATATCCGGGGTTGAAAATTTCGCCTGTTTCCTCGTTGCGAATGTAAAAATAGCGGTTTCCGTCGCGAATAACCGAGGTCCGACTAGCGTGTTCGGTGCTGATATAGGCGAGCGTTCTGCCACCATAAGAGCCAATGCCACCGCCGAGGTTGTTAACCCCGGCAAGCATTTTTTCATTCCATAAATAGTTGAGTAACGGGCGTTTGAGATTATAATCGTGAATACGATATTCCTTGCCCCCGTTAATAAACGAACCAAATTTGCTCATTTTGTACTCCTTATGACCTTAATGTAGCACCGAGCTTTTCAACCTCGGCAATAATTTTTGTGATAACCTTGTCGCTCAGCTTTTCGTTAAGTGTGCCGCTATCCGAACGAAGTGTCAACGAATAAGCAACGCTCTTTTTACCCTTTTCAATCTGCTCACCTGTAAATATGTCAAACAGTTCAACCTTTTCGAGAAGGGGACCTGCACCACTAATAATCGCCTTTTTCAGCGAAAGAACGGGTAAATCAATATCGCAAAGGATAGCGAGGTCGCGTGTTACCGACGGGAATCTCGGTAAGCTGTGGTATGTGCGCTCGTCATTCTGATTATCGTACATTGTGTTAAAGTCAATCATAGCAACGTAAACTTCGTCATCAATGTCGTAGTTAGCGCATACAGACGGATGAATCTGACCGATAACACCAAGTTTCTTTCCACCAATGGTCAAAAGGGCGGTTCTACCCGGGTGGAATGCGTATTCCTTATCGGTAGCAACGATGTCCCATTCCTTTATATTCATCTTTCTGAGAGTTTCTTCAACAACACCCTTTATGTCGTAGAAATCGAGTTTTCCATAAGCTCCGACAGTCAGCACCTTGCGTTCAATCGGGAGCTCATTTTCGCCGAGAGGAATATATTCGGTTGCGATTTCGTAAAGTCTGGCATCAGCGTTTCTATTCTTGTAATTGAGCGAGAGAATGCGCATAATGCTCGGTAAAGTGGTGTTGCGCATGAGAGAGGTGTCCTCGCCAAGCGGATTCATAATCTTAACCGATTTTCTCATTTCGTCGTCATTCGGCATATTTATCATGTCATATTCCTTCGGGCTGATATAGGAATATGTGTTGATTTGTGAATATCCGAGTGAAAGCATCGAATTATTGATGCTGCGCTCAAATTTCTGGCTTTCGGTAACCTTGCCGTTTGCACAGCCGCGGATACCGGTGTCATCGATATTGTTATAGCCATAGATACGAGCAATTTCTTCGGCAATATCGGCCTTGTGCTCGATGTCGATTCGATAATAGGGAACTGTGATAATATCACCATTAACCTTGAAACCGAGACGCTCGAGAATCGAAATCATTTCTGCTTTTTCGATATTTGTACCGAGGAATTTATTTGTCCATTCGGGCTCGAACTTAACTGTCTTTGGTTCCTTATCATAGTCACCACAGTCAATATATCCGCCGACAACCTCACCTGCGCCAAGCATGGTGATAAGCTCACAAGCACGGTCGAGTGCAGCTTCACAAAGTTCGGCAGGAAGTCCCTTTTCGTAACGAGAGGAAGCGTCGGTTCTCATGCCGAGCGCTTTTGCGGTAGTTCTGACAGATGCACCGTCAAAGCAAGCCGATTCGAATACGATTGTATTAGTATCCTCGATAATTCCGCTGAATTCGCCGCCCATAACGCCTGCAACGGCAATCGGTTTTTTGCTATCAGCAATAATCATCATATTTTCGTTAAGCTCGCGTTCAGCTCCGTCGAGTGTTGTAATTTTTTCGCCCTTGTTTGCCTGACGAACAATAATTTTACCGCCGTCAACGAATCTGTGGTCGAATGCGTGCATTGGCTGACCATATTCGAGCATAACGTAGTTTGTAATGTCGACAATATTTGAAATTGGTCTGACGCCGCTAGCTCTGAGGCGTTCTCTCAACCAACGCGGAGAGGGCTCAACCTTGATATTCTTAACAACCCTTGCCATGTAACGTTTGCAAAGGGGAGTTTCAATTTTTACATCAAGAAGATCGTTTATGTTTCCGTCACCTTCGGCAACAACGGGTGTGTGCTCATTAAACGGCTTATCAAGTGTAACGGCAGTTTCACGAGCTAGACCGATTACAGAAAGGCAGTCGGGACGGTTTGAGGTGATTTCGAATTCAACAACGGTGTCATTGAGACCGATTGCTTCCTTTACGTCGTCACCGGGCTTGCAATCCTCCTGCAAAACGAAGATACCATCCTCAATAGCATAGGGGAAGTCACCGAGGGTAACTCCAAGCTCGGCAATCGAGCACATCATACCCTGGCTGACTACACCGCGGAGCTTACCTTTTTTAATCTTTACGTCATTGGGGAGACAAGCACCATCGGTAGCAACGGGTACAAGGTCACCGACAGTGAGGTTTGATGCACCTGTAACAATCTGAATCTGATCATCGCCCATATCGAGCTGACAAACGACCAGCTTGTCTGCATCGGGGTGCTTTTCGATTGATAAAACGCGTCCGACCTTTACGCCGGTGATTTCCTCGGCTTCGACCGAGTAACCTTCAACCTTTGAGCCGCTCATGGTGAGCGCTTCGCTGTAATCGCGGGGATTGACGTCAACGTCAACAAATTCCTTTAACCATCTCATTGAAAGATTCATAATCAAAGCACCTCCTTAAAACTGATTTAAAAATCTAATGTCATTTTCGAACAATAAGCGCATATCATCAATACCAAAGCGGCGCATAACGATACGCTCCAAACCAAGACCAAAGGCGAAACCGCTGTATTCCTCGGGATCGATACCGCAATTTGCGAGTACCTTCGGGTGAACCATTCCGCAACCGAGAATTTCAATCCAACCTTCGCCTTTACATAAGCGACAACCCTTGCCCTGACAGTTGAAGCACATTGTGTCCATTTCTGCCGACGGCTCGGTGAAGGGGAAGTGGTGGGGACGGAAACGGAATACCGAATCATCGCCATAGAGACGCTTTGCAAAATCCTCTAACGTACCTTTGAGGTCGCCCATAGTGATACCCTTATCTACAACGAGTCCCTCAATCTGATGGAAAACAGGTGAGTGGGTAGCATCAACTGCGTCCGAACGATAAACTCGTCCCGGAGAAATTACGCGGATGGGCGGCTTTTGCTTTTCCATAACGCGAACCTGTACGGGAGATGTCTGGGTACGGAGAAGTATATTTTCGGTGATATAGAAGGTGTCCTGAGTATCTCTGGCGGGATGATCCTTCGGGATATTGAGCGCTTCAAAGTTGTAGTAATCAAGCTCAACCTCGGGACCTTCTGCAACGTCAAAGCCCATGCCCAAGAATATCTCCTTGATTTCGTCAAGTACGATGTTAAGCGGATGCTTTTGACCGAGGGTGGTAGCTCGTCCGGGAATGGTAACATCAATTTTTTCACTTTCGAGTTTTTTGGCAGCCGACTGTGCCTTTAAACTTGTGCTGATGGTCGAAATCTGCTCCTCTATGTAGCTTCTGACCTCGTTAGCGAGCTGACCGATAATCGGTCTTTCTTCAGGAGAAACGCCGCCCATTTGCTTTAAAATAGCGGTAAGTTCACCTTTTTTTCCGAGAAAACGAATGCGCAGAGCTTCGATTTCCTGTTCTGATTGAGCAGCTGCGATTGCTTCTTCGGCAACCTGGCGAATTTGCTTAATCTGTTCTTTCATATTATCACCTCATTAGATTATTAAACATAAAAAAGTCCCTTGCTCCATAATAGGAACAAGGGACGAAATAACTTTATTCCGCGGTACCACCCTAATAACCGACTTGAAAGATAATCAAGCGGTCACTCGACATGACTTGATAACGGTGTCATTCTCCGTTACGACCTACTCTCGCTTTACACGATTTAAGCCGTACCGCTCGGAAGTGAACTTCGTTGAATTCGGTATATGTGTGCTTTCAGCCGGTGACACACAATCTCTGAATATCGGTGGTTTCAACTACTTTTCTTCGTCACAGCGTTAATATGGTCATTTTAACACCTTTTTCTTTATTTTTCAAGTCTTTTTCAAAAAACTGTTCTTCTTTTTGACGAAATATTTTTGACCGCCATTATGAATTTATCAATCTGCTCGGTTGTGGTGAATATCGATGGGCAAACTCGTACGGTGCCGCTTTCGATTGTGCCGAGTCGTTTGTGAGCGAGTGGGGCACAGTGAAGTCCTGCTCTCGTCGCAAAGCCCGTTTTATTGAGTATTGACGCGGTTTCTACGCTGTTTAGTCCGCTTATATTAAACGAAAGCACAGGCGCATAGTTTTCGTCGGGCATTGGCGTATAAATATTTACACCCGGAATATTTCGTAATGAGGAATAAAGTCGTCTTATCAGCTTCATTTCGTGATTATAAATGTTTTTAATGCCTTTTGAATTGATAAAGTCGATACCTGCGCCAATTCCCATTATACCCGAAACGTTTACAGTTCCGCTTTCGAGCATTTCGGGTAAATCACGAGGTTGGTCGAGCATAATTGATGCCGTACCTGTTCCACCTTCTATTATGGTATCAAGCTCGTCATCGTTGTTGATAATGAGTATTCCAGTACCCATCGGCGCGTAAAGTCCCTTATGCGCGGCAACACATAGATAGTCGATGTTATTTTCTTTAACGTTTATGTCGCATACTCCTGCAAGTTGAGCCGCATCTACTACAAATTTTGCGCCGAATTGTTTGCACATATCACCAATTTCTTTGAGTGGCATTTTGAGCCCGATTACATTCGATGCGGCGGTGCAAATTACTAGCTTTGTTCTGGTATTTATGAGTCGCGCAAATGAACGGATTGTCGCCTCTCTGTCATCGAGGTATGCCTCGGCAACGTCAACGATTACTCCCTGCTTTTTTAGCTTTTCGAGAGGACGCATTACCGCATTATGCTCAAATGAGGAGGTGACAATGCGGTCTCCCTTTTTAACCAGCCCCTTTAAAACATAGTTGATAGCGTGGGTGCAGTTGAGGGTGAATACAACCTTTTCGACCGAATCGGCACCAAAGAGATTTTTAACCTTTTCTCTGACCTTATAGATTTCGATAGCGGTGTTTTGTGAAAGGTCGTGTCCGCTTCTGCCCGGATTTGAAGCCGTTTTAAGCGAATTTGTCACCGCTTTTATGACCGATTGTGGCTTTTGAAAGGTTGTTGCCGCATTGTCTAAATATATCATGGTTTTGCCTCCGAATAGATTATTGTCTTTTTGCGATACCGAGTATCTTTATTCCTGCTGCCGAAACTGTTTTTTGCGCCGTATCTATATCCTTATCGACAAAGATACTGTATCCGCAGCCGATGGTATCGAGTCCACCTGGAGTTTTTTGAATGGACGCCTTATAACCCTTTTGTTTCAGCAGGTCGCGTCCACGAATTGCGTGGGTGATTGAGCTAACCATTATCAGATTGTTTCCCACATTATGATACCTGCCTTTCGATTATCGCTCAGCGTAATTGCATTCAATATTAGATTATGCGACGAGAAATTTTTTGACATAAAAAACGGTCTGCATTTAAGCTAATAAATGCAGACCAAAAATAATATTATGTATTATAATTAGAATTTAACTTCGAATCCGTAAACCGAATGCTCGGGCATTGTAACAGAAATTGTGAGTACGTCGCCATCGAGTGACCAATCTGCTTTTTCGGTTACGAGTTCGGCTTTTTCGCTGATTGTTTTAAGCGTATCTCCGTAAACGTATTCAGGAGCGTCGAGAGATTTCCACACGTTTTTAGCATTTGCGTGCTCCTCGTCAGATTTGCGAACGGTAACATCGGTAACCTTATCAATTCCCGAAATTTTGATTTCGATTGGTTCGGCCTTGATTTCGCCTGTCGGAACGTTGTGGTTAAAGGCAACGAGCGAAAGTCCGTTATCTACCTTTGTAGCAACAACCTCAACCGTGTCGCCCTCTTTGTATCCTTCTACTTCGAGACGCTCTGTGCCGAGTGCGTGGAGAAGCTCGAATGAATGATATACCGGCTTTTTAATTCCGTGATAGGTTTGAAGTCCGAAACCACCGTGGAATTCGCCCTGAAGCTGACAGTTCTCTTCAAAAATATCGGTGAAAGTCCAGTATGAATATGCCTCAACCAAACCATCGTTGTCGGAAATTGCCTTTGTAACGAGGGCGGCGGCATAGTTTTCGTCGTGTTGTTCCTCGCCAATGATTGCCGAGGTGTTCCATTCGGTGTACATGAGAGGATACTTTCCTGCTTCCTCTCTGGCTCTGGCGGTCATCTTTTTGAGAATGCCGCGTTCATACTTGCCCATAAGGTGACCGAGCTTTTTCCAGAATTCGTCCAAGCTCATATCCTGATTCTTCCACAGCGGGTCATCCGAAGGATAATGGTGAGTAGTAATGAAATCGAGGGGAACGTTATTGCTTTCGCAGTAGTTGACCATATCGAGTACCCACGCATTTACCGAGGTAGCGGGACCGCCTACGCGGAGCTCTTCGCTTACACTCTTTACAGCCAGTGCCGAGTGTTTGTAAAGCTCGAAATAATCCTCCTTTGTACCGTCAAAGAAGAAGTCAAGGTTGGGCTCGTTCCATACTTCGAAATACCATGTCTTTACCTCGTCGAGACCAAAGCGGTCAACACAATGATGTGTGAATGCCTTTACGAGCTTGTACCATTCCTCGTAATCGCTCGGCAGGGTAATGTTTCCTTTGTAATGGAAGCAGGTTTTTGTTCCCGAGGCGATTGCTTCGGGCATAAAGCCAAGTTCGATAAACGGCTTCATACCGATTGAGAGCAGGAACTCGAAAATATTATCCGAGTTTACGAAATTGTAAGATATGTATTTCGACTTTGTTTCGCCGTTCCAGCGTCTTTTACAAATGCCCATATCGTCGTTGAAAAGTCCGTGGAAACGAACGTACTCGAATCCGAGCTCGTCGTGTGCCTTTTTAAGCTGTTGACGATAATCTTCGCGGAGAGCGGTATATGCGTGGCAACTGCCAACACACATTTCCCAATAATGTTTAAACGGGGTGGTATTACCTTTACTGTTAATGTTAAAAATCATATCGGTTTACTCCTTATACCAATTTAAAACAAGTATAATCTAAATAAACCGCCAATGTCAATATAAAATAGATTGAAAGATAAAATATATGGTGTTATACTATCTTTTAGAGGTGAGAGTTTATGAAAAGATTGATAATCCTCCTTATGGTAGTTTGTTTGTCGTTTGTATTATTCGGCTGCGCTAATGATAAAAATGGCGGTGCGGACAATAATATAAGTAACACTAGCTCGGATTTAAATGGCGAAAATGCTTTGCCGCTCATTTCGAGTGAAAAGGGTTACTCGATAAGATTGAATACAGAAACTTTTGAATATAAAGCAGGGGATAAAGACGTTTATTCGGCTAAAAACAGTAATGCTTTTCTTGAAGCATATCTTTCGGAAGGTAAGACTGTCGATACCACTCTCGACGAAATAACGACCAAGCTCAGCGGTGAGCAATTCGCTTTATCAAAATCTGAGTCGATTGCGGTAGGAAGCGAGTTTTATACAGCTCGTTATTTCACCGCGGAAAAGGCAGGGGAAAAACGCGAATACTATCTCATCCCTGCGCAAAATGAGTGCTTGATATTGGTGTTCTCCTTTGGAGATAATGCGGAGGATAACGCGGCTCTTTCATCAGCTCTCGAAACTCTAATGATTGATTAAAAAACATAGTTTATAAAAATGGACTGTATGGTAAATTACCGTGCAGTCTTTTAATTTTATGTAAACCAAAATATATCATTTATCGACATATTATCGGTACACCTTTTTACATAATTTTTTGGTGCTTTGGGTTATAATAATTTTGGTGATTGGGATATGACGATTTATGCCGATATACTCGTTTTGATAAATACATACGTTAATTACTTTGTTCTGCTTGCAACCTGCACGTTTTTAAGAACTCCTCGTCGATTTTTGCGTCTTTTTCTAGGTGCGGCGGTTGGAGGAGTTTGCTCACTCGTCATTTTATTACCGCAAAAAAACGAGTTGATTTCGATGCTTTGTCAGTTGAGTATAGCCGTTTTAATAATTTTTATCACTTTTGGTTTTGACTACCTACATATTTTTTTGAAGCGGCTCGCATCCTTTTTTCTCGTTTCGTTTTTATTCAGTGGAAGCGTCTATTTCATTTATCAAATTTTCAAACCCAACCGCCTGATAATCAACAATTCCGTAATATACTTTGATATATCAACTATTGAACTTATACTCGGCTCTGCGGCAATTTACGCAGTGATAATAGTCGTCCGTACGCTGAATGGTGGCTTTGCAAAAAATGATAGAAAAAAGGTAAAAATGACTATTGAACACAATGGGAAAAGGGTTGAATTCAGTTGCCTCATTGATACGGGAAATATGCTTCGCGACGCATTTACAGATATGCCGGTTGCCGTTGTTGACAGTAGTGTTTCCAGGTGTCTTATGATTGATTTGAATAATCTCAGCGAGGATACAATAAAGCAAAATAAACTCCGATACATTCCGTATAACACCGTCGGCAACGAGGGACTAATGCCGGTGTTTAAGCCCGATTGTGTATTGCTTGATGGCAGAAGGGTTGATAACCTTCTTATAGGTGTGTCGTCACATAAATTTGAAAGCGAATATAAGGCAGTGGCGAATTATGATATTTTATAGGAGAAAATGCATTATGATTAAATGGATTAAGAAACTAATTGAAAAAATATTATGTAAACTGCAACCTGTACCCGAAATCGATTATATCAATGGTCCCGAACTATTACCACCACCGCTTTCAAAGGAGGAGGAAACCGCGCTTCTCGAAAGATTTTCAAACGGAGATGAAACTGTACGCGATAAGCTTATTACCCATAATCTGCGCTTGGTTGTGTATATAGCAAAAAAGTTTGAGGGGACGGCATCGGGCGTGGAGGACTTGATTTCGATTGGTACAATCGGTTTGATAAAGGCGGTAAAAACCTTTTGCCCCGAAAGAAATATTAAGCTCGCGACCTACGCTTCTCGATGTATCGAAAACGAGATTTTAATGCATCTCAGAAAGATTTCATCATTCAGGGTTGAGGTGTCAATCGACGAGCCGTTAAATGTCGATTGGGATGGGAACGAATTGCTTTTATCCGACGTTCTCGGCAGTGACGGAGAGGAAATCAACCGCGGCATCGAAACCTATGACGAGGCGGTTTTATTAAACGGATTGATAAATAAGCTTTCACCCCGTGAAAAGATGATAATGGAACTGCGCTTTGGCTTTTCGGGTAATCGTGAGCATACGCAAAAAGAGGTTGCAGATAAGCTCGGAATTTCGCAATCGTATATTTCCCGACTGGAAAAAAAGATAATTGACCGCATGAGAATTGAAATTGAGCATACCGAAAAATGTTTAAGCGGTAAATAGTATTAAAATGCCGACGGCAAATGTGATGCTGTCGGCATTTTTTCGACCTACAAAATGCATCTATGGTAAAAAAACAAATTTAATTGTCAAAAATATAAAAAATATGTAAAAAATGGTTGCAATTATATAGTATAATCTGTTATTATTTATTTAATGTATTATGGGTATTATGCTCAAAATTTTGGAGTGATTATTTTGAAATTTACTGATGTAAAAAATGGTCTCGCTTCGGGCAAGTTTGATTCAACGTTTGATATGCTTTATACCAACGTTGACGAGAATGTTGCTCGTTATGATGCGGCTTGTAACCGATTTGCTCACTACTTTGGTGAGGATAGGGAAGTATCTCTTTTTAGCGCACCGGGTAGAACCGAGGTTGGCGGTAATCATACCGACCATCAGTTTGGTTGCGTGCTTGCCGGTAGCGTTAACCTCGACGTTATCGCAGTAGTATCAAAGAATGATAGCGGAATCGTTCGTATTAAGTCAAAGGGATTCGACATGGACGAGGTTGATATTACTAATCTCGAACCCGTCGAAAGTGAAAAGGAAAGATCAGCTTCGCTTATCCGCGGTGTTTGTGCCCGTATAAAGCAGCTTGGATTCGAAATCGGTGGCTTTGACGCATATACCACCTCGAATGTTATCAAGGGTTCGGGACTTTCATCCTCGGCTGCTTTCGAGGTGCTTGTTGGAACAATAATCAGCTACCTCTTTAATGATAATAAGATTGACGCTGTTACTATTGCAAAATGCTCACAGTACGCTGAAAACGTATTTTTCGGTAAGCCGAGCGGTCTTATGGACCAGATGGCAAGTTCAGTTGGCGGCTTTGTAGGAATTGATTTCGGCGACGTTGAAAATCCGATTATCGAAAAGGTTGACTTCGACTTTGCCGGTCAGAATCATTCACTTTGCATCGTTAACACGGGCGGAAATCACGCTGATTTAACCTGTGAATATGCCGCAGTACCGCAGGAAATGCGCGATGTAGCCGAATATTTTGGCGAGAAGGCACTTCGCAATGTTGACGAAGCTGAATTTTACAAAAACATTCCTGCGTTGCGTGAAAAGTATGGTGACAGAGCCGTTCTTCGCTCAATCCACTTCTTTGACGATAACAGACGCGCTGTCGAGGAAAAGAACGCGCTTAAGACAAAGGATTTTGACAAATTCCTGAAGCTCGTTCGCGAATCGGGACAGTCATCCTATATGTATTTGCAGAATGTTTATGCCGCATCTGCACCTTATGAGCAGGGACTTTCATTAGCTCTTAATTTGTCGGGAAAGGTTCTCGGCGACAGAGGAGCATATCGCGTTCATGGTGGCGGCTTCGGCGGTACAATCCAGGCATTTGTACCCAATGATTTACTCGACGAGTACATAACCACTATCGAAGGTGTGTTCGGCAAGGGTAACTGCTATGTTCTCAAAATCAGACCGCTTGGCGGCACAATGATTAGTAAATAAGCTTCAAAAAGGAGATAAAATATTATGGCAGAACTTAGATATCATCCGTTTATAAAGGACTGGGTTATGATTGCTTCCCATCGTCAGGGTCGTCCCAATATGCCAAAGGATTGGTGCCCGTTTTGTCCCGGCTCGGGAAAGGTGCCCGATCACTTTGACGTTCTCAAATACGACAATGACTTTCCCGCATTGTCACAGAACCCGCCCGAACCCGATGACGTTGCAACCGACTTTTTCAAGGTAAAGCCCGCATACGGAAAGTGCGAGGTTATCCTTTATTCACCCGAGCATACAATCACTTTACCGGAATTACCGGTTGACCATATTTCAAAGTTGGTTGACCTTTGGGTTGACAGATTTACCGAAATTTCAAAGGACGAAAATATCAAATACGTCTTTATTTTCGAGAACAGAGGCGAGGTTGTAGGCGTTTCAATGCCGCATCCTCATGGCCAGATTTACGGCTATTCGGTTGTTCCGAAGAAGTTGCAGCTTGAAGTTGAAGCAGCAAAGGAATTTTACGAAGAAAACGGAAAGTGCATTTTCTGCGAAATGAACGAGCAGGAAAAGAAGGAAGAAAAGCGCGTTGTTTTCGAAAACGAGCACTTTGCCGTTATACTTCCGTTCTTTGTTGAGTATCCTTACGGCGTTTATATCATGTCAAAGCGTCACGTTGGAAACATTACCGAGTTTACCGCTGACGAAAAGCGTTCACTTGCCGAAACATTGAAGCTTACAACAGGAATGCTTGACAGCTTGTTTGATTATAAGTTCCCGTACATGATGTGTATGCATAATGCACCCGTAAATACAGAAGATACATCTGACTATTATCATTTCCATATTGAGTTTTTCCCGCCGATGCGCTCTGCCGACAAGCAGAAATTTAACGCTTCGTCAGAAACAGGTGCGTGGGCTCATTGTAACCCGACCGCTCCTGAGGAAAAGGCCGAGGAGCTCAGAGCCGCACTCGAAAAGTTCAAATCAACCATGGAGGACTAAAATAAATGTACTTCAATCAACTTGCTATTGATGCTTCTAAAATGACAAAGGGTGAGTTATCGGCTATTACTACTTTTTCAGGTATTGCTATCGTTTTCGGTATGCTCTTAATTCTTGTTATTATGATTGCAATTTTTGGCCTTTTTGCAAAGGTTGGAAGCGGCAAAGGTGATAAAAAAGTAAAACCTGAAAAAGCACCTAAGGTAAAAAAGGTAGCTGAACCTTTACCATCAAAGAGCGTGGTTAGTGTTTCGTCTAACGTTGACGATGACGAAGTAATTGCAGTAATATCTGCCGCAGTTGCCATGATGTACGAAGGCACAGGAAAAAAGGCGGTTATTCGTTCAATTCGTACATCATCTGCTGGACGTTCAGCTTGGGCTAACGCAGGTATTCGCGATAATGTCCGTGCTTTTTAAAGAAAATAGGAGATTGAGATATGAATATATGGGATAGTTTCGTACAAACTGTAACCGGTATTCTTTCGGAATCCGGATTTGCACAGTTTTTTGTTGACGACGGGTATAAGAATCTGATTATGATTGCCGTTGCCTGCGGTTTGCTCGTTTTGGCAATAAAGTTTCAGTTTGAACCGCTTTTGCTTTTACCGATTGCTTTTGGTATGCTTTTGGCAAATCTGCCCGGTGCTGGACTTTATCACCCTGAATATTTCGATACGTCGAATCTCGAATTTTGGACGGCTGATGGTCATTTGATGGTCGGTCAGGTGCTAAAAGAGGGCGGTCTGCTGGATATTCTTTATCTTGGCGTCAAGCTTGGCATTTATCCGCCGCTTATCTTCCTCGGAATCGGCTGTATGACTGATTTTTCACCTCTTATCAGCAATCCAAAGAGTTTGCTTTTAGGTGCCGCAGCACAGCTTGGTATTTTCATAGCGTTTGTTGGCGCACTTTTCCTTGGTTTTGATTCAAACGTTGCCTCGTCAATCGGTATTATTGGCGGCGCTGACGGCCCGACTGCCATTTTCGTTACGTCAAAATTGGCGCCTAAATATCTCGGTCCGATTGCGGTTGCAGCATATTCATATATGGCGCTCATTCCCGTAATTCAGCCGCCAATTATGAAGTTACTTACTACTGAAAAGGAACGCAAGGTGCGAATGGAAACCCTCCGCACAGTATCAAAGACGGAAAAAATTATTTTCCCGATTGCAGTTACAATTATTGTTTCGCTTCTTCTTCCTTCGGCAGCCGTTCTCGTCGGTATGCTCATGCTCGGAAACCTTATGAAAGAAAGCGGAGTAGTTGACCGTATTTGCAAAACGGCTCAAAACGAGCTTATGAATATTGTCACCATATTCCTCGGAATTACCGTTGGTGCAACAACTAACGGCGCAAGCTTCCTTAATCTTGAAACCCTCGGTATTGTTGGAATGGGACTTGCTGCATTTGCCTTCGGTACTGCGGGCGGTATTTTACTCGGAAAGCTTATGTACCTTTTAACCGGAGGAAAGGTAAATCCGCTTATCGGTTCGGCAGGTGTTTCTGCAGTTCCTATGGCTGCCCGTGTATCGCAGAAGGTTGGTCAGCAGTATGACCCGGGCAACTTCCTGCTTATGCATGCTATGGGCCCGAACGTAGCCGGAGTTATCGGCTCGGCCGTAGCCGCAGGCGTACTTATTAACCTTTTCGGTTAAATTATAAATTAAAAAAGCTTTTGCATATATTTTAGCAAAAGCTTTTTTACTTTGGAGATATTTTATGGGAATAGTTGAACTTTTTTTATTGGCTCTTGGTCTGTCGATGGACGCCTTTGCCGTGTCGATTTGCAAGGGGCTTGCTACAAAGAGATTAAAGTTAAAGCATACTGTAATTTGCGGTGTTTGGTTTGGTGGATTTCAGGGATTTATGCCTTTGATTGGATATGTTTTGGGAACCAGCTTTGCCTCGTACATAAATAATATTGCACCGTGGATTGCATTTGTTTTATTATCCCTTATCGGCGCTAATATGATTAAGGAATCGCTTGGCAAGGATGACGAAAAAGCGTCTGAATTATTTGATTTCAAGACAATGTTTTTGATGGCGGTGGCAACTAGTATTGATGCATTGGCTGTCGGAATTACCTTTGCCTGTGTACCTGTTAAGATAATTGCAGCATCCGGACTTATAAACACTTTGATTGCCGTTTTGATTATTGGTATAGTTACCTTTATACTTTCAGGTATCGGTGTCAAAATAGGAAACGTATTCGGCTCGAAATATAAGTCAAAGGCCGAATTTGTAGGTGGAGCAATATTGATTTTGCTCGGGTTTAAAATTTTACTTGAGCATTTTGAAATTATATAAACAAAAAATAACCGTCATTTCAGTTCGAAATGACGGTTAAAATTTTTAATTATTTCTTCTTTTTTGATAATATAATCAGTGTAACGATGAGTCCGGCTGCGGCAACAAGACCGATTACAGCGATTATTATATATTTGATAATAGATGAATATGAGTCGCTCTTATCATTTTTTGATGAAGGATTTTTATTTCCTTCGGACAATGTATTCGAAATCATGTTTTCTGCGCTTTCGGTAAGTTGACTTTCAATAGCGCTTGTGTCGGTTTCGTTGTCTATTTTTTGTTCATCACCATCAGCGATATTATTGCTTGTAAAGTCGGGATTGAGATATTCATTTTTTACAGTTGTATCACCCGCATTCGAGTTTGAGGAGGGTTTATTGCTGCTCGAGTTACTGCTGGTGTTTGATGACGTAGTTGATGATGTTGGTTTGCTTGATGTGTTGCTGCTTGTAGTGTCGGTTGAAGTAGCTTCGCTTGAAGTTGACTCTGCGTCGGGGTTAACTATCTTTACAACACATGACGGAGTATCGTAAGTTAATGTAATGTTTTCTACGGGATTTTTGTCATAATCGGTAGTAACCACAGTATCGAAGCTGAGCGCGAATTTGACATCGCCTACTGCCCCTTTTTTAACCAAAAACTCGTATGTAACAAAAGCGGCATCGCTATTGACACCCGGTTTTTTGTTGAGGTTTGCATAAGCATAAAGCGTTCTAACCTCGCCATCCAAACTTTTATTAGTTGTAAAGAATGAGTTGTTAAAGGAGCTGTGTGTTGCCTTTGTGCAGCGAACCTTTGATGAATCGAATTTCAAAATACCAGTGAAGGCGGTCAAGCCATATTTGTATTCGTCAGCATTTTTAAAACTGTAACTGACTAAAAATCTATCGCCCGGTTCAGCTTTAATTGCGCTGCTGATAATTTCGACTTTTACGTCGTTAGCTGCGCTGGCGGTAATTGTGCCCGAAATAAACATGGAGCAGAGAACTGCCAAACAGCATATAATCGAGATAATATTTTTAACAAATTTCATTGTAATCACCTCATGAAAATTTATACCTATATATCATAACATTAAATATGCCGACTTTCAAGATAAATTTTACTTGACAAACGTCGATAGTTTGATATAATTGTTTTGTCGCAGAAAGTAAAATATTTGGGGGTATAGCTCAGCTGGGAGAGCGCTTGAATGGCATTCAAGAGGTCAGCGGTTCGATCCCGCTTATCTCCACCAAACGTAATTTGCTAAATCCTTGATTAGACCGAGGATTTAGCATTTTTTATTATACATAGGGAAGTGAATAGCTGTGAGAAAATTTGATTTGGAATATCCTAGACCTCAATTCAAACGTGATAACTGGCTTAATTTGAACGGCGAATGGAACTTTATTTTTGATGATGAAAATATTGGAGAAAAAAGAGAATATTACACCAACTTTCCTTGTGATAAAATCATAAATGTTCCATTTACCTATGAAACAAAAATGAGCGGAATTGGTGACGAGAGTGTTCATAGTGCCGTTTGGTATAATCGCAAATTCAGTTTATCCTCCGCTGATTTGGATGAAGGTGTTTTGCTTCATTTTGAGGGAAGCGACTTTTACACAAAGGTATGGATTAACGGCAAATTTGTCGGCGAAAACAAAGGCGGATACCATAGATTTTCCTTTGATATTACAAATTCCGTTACTGTTGGTGAAAACGATATTACGGTAAAGGCTGAGGATTCGTTATCCCTTGAGCAACCTCGCGGAAAGCAGCGCTATAGGACCGAGAATTTTGCCTGCTGGTATGTTCAAACTACAGGAATTTGGAAAACAGTTTGGCTAGAAAGAGCAAATGATAAACGCTTTAACCACGTCAAAATCACGCCCGATTATGACAATAAATCGGTCAGATTCGACTATGATTTGAGCTTGGTTGGCTCACAACTCGCCCGAAATGAATGCTTTGCCGAAACGATAATTTCGTTCGATGGTAAGCTTATTTCGGAAACGAAGGTAAAGCTCAATCCCGGAGCTAACGGCACAACCATTTCGTTTGAAAACGATAGGGATTTTCATGAATGGTCACCCGAAACATCGAATTTATATGACGTGCGTTTCAACCTTTATTTCAATGACGAATTGGTTGATAGCGTTGATTCCTATTTCGGAATGCGAAAAGTTTCAATTTCAGGCGACAAGATTCTCCTTAATAATCAGCCAATCAATCTCAAAATGGTGCTTGACCAGGGTTATTGGAAGGATTCCCACCTTACCGCACCGAGCGGACAGGCGCTACTTGACGATATAAATACGACCTTTGAGTATGGTTACAATGCCGTCAGAAAACACCAAAAAATTGAGGATGAGCGTTACCTTTATTTGTGTGATAACCTTGGTTTGCTCGTTTGGAGCGAAATGGCCAATGCGTATGCCTTTACCGACAAGGCGGTATCGTATTTTACTGACGAGTGGAAAAAGATAGTTATTCAGAATCATAATCATCCATCGATTATAACCTGGGTACCTTTTAACGAGTCGTGGGGATTCAGTAATCTCGGCAGCAATGTCAACGAGCAAAACTTTGCTAATTCAATGTACCTTTTTACAAAGGTGCTTGACCCAACTCGACCGGTAGTTTCGAACGACGGCTGGCAGCAGGCGATGACAGATATTATTACGATTCACGAATATCGTCACAACGCCGACGAGGTGTATAATGCCTATACCGATGATGATTTGAAAATTCTTAATGGTCAATTAGCATATTCATGCAACAATAAATTGCTTGCCGACGGCTATAAATATAATGGTCAGCCGGTTATTATGAGTGAATATGGCGGCATTACATATTATAAAGAGTGTAATGAAAAGGGTGATTGGGGCTATGGTGGTGTAAAGAGTGAGCAGGATTTTATAAACAGGTTCGCTCAAATCACCGAAAC
>JAFOCB010000007.1 GCA_017381515.1 Clostridia bacterium
ACGATAACAAAAATCGCAAGGGCAAAAATAATTCTGGCGCCAATTTTACCCGCGAGAGCTGTAAACGGGTGGCCAAAAACGGCTCCAAGAAATCCCGAGCGGAAAAAGCCCTCTGTCGTATATGCCGCCTTTATATGTTCCAAAAAGCCAAGTTTATCCTCGGGGCCAAAAACGTCGATGGTAGACGAAATAAACAATACGGCTGACGCGCCTAAAACAATCTGCTTTCTTCTCTTTTTCTCGTCAATATCGCGCGACATTTGTACCGCCGCATATCCCAAAAATATCGGCCAAATAAAAGCGCAAAGCCCGAAAAACGACTGAATAAAGGTATGTAAAAAGTTCCACACCGCAACATCATTTTGCGGAATGAGGGCAAGTGCCTCCAATAAAATCGCCACCGCAAAAAGTATTATCGGAGTAATAATTGAATTCGATTTTACGGATTTTGACCTTGACCTTGATTTAGGGGGAGCAGGTTTCTTTTCCGCCATTTATCTTCAACCTCCTGGTTATTTAACCAAAAATGTTTTTTATATTTCTATGATTTTACACAATCGCATTTATCCCGAAATAGAGGATTACAACTATACCGAGTGCTATTCTGTACCAGCCAAAAACCTTGAAATCGTGGCGTCTGATGTATCCTAAAAGGAACTTTATTACCAGCACCGAAACGAGATAGGAAACAAGCATTCCTACAAGCAGTACCGCAAGCTCGATGGGTGTGAAATTAAAACTGAATTTGAGCATTTTGAGCAAGCTTGCGCCGAACATAACCGGTATCGCGAGGTAAAATGTGAATTCTGCCGCCGTTTTTCGCGAGATACCGAGAAGCAAAGCGCCGATAATGGTCGCACCCGAACGCGAGGTACCGGGAAACGCCGCCGCCAAAAGCTGCCACGCGCCGATTATTACCGCCTGTTTATATGTGATTTCGGCTATTGAATTGACCGAAAATGTCGCGTTTTTATTCCTGTTTTCAACAAGGATGAAGAAAACGCCGAACAAAATCAGCATAACCGAAATTGTAATCCAGTTATAAAAATACTTATCAAAAAAGTCATCGAGCACTACGCCGACTATCGCGGCGGGAAGGCAGGCAACAAGTACCTTGTACCACATGCTCATAACATTCGACTTTATCTTTATCCCGCCGGAGAATGAAATCGGCCACAACTTGCCGAAAAACATTGTCACTACTGCCAGAATTGCGCCAAGCTGAATGACTACGCTATACATATTCCAGTAATCGTCGCCAAAATTAAACTTGAAAAACTCCTCAAAAAGAATGAGGTGACCTGTGCTTGAAACGGGCAACCATTCGGTTATTCCCTCGACGATGCCGAAAAATATCGACTTTAAAATTTCGAAAAATTCGTTCATTATTTGCTCCTCAAATATGTATTTTGCAGAAATCTCTGCAAAAATTATTTAATATTCGCTGAATTCAGCTTTATTTCGGTCAATTTGATAAAATCGCGCGGATTGGTGGACAGTAAAAGGGCATTTTCTTCCTTTTTACACTCGGCAGTTTGAAATGACAAATCGAGCATCACCATTTCGCTCGGGATGATTGAATAGAGCATCATTTTTTCTTTTCCACCCTTTTTTCGTCAATCATTTTATACAGCGCCGAAAGGGCATCCGAAAGTCCGCCCAATCGGTCGATGAGTCCGCTTTCGACCGCTTCGTTTCCTTCGAGCACAGTGCCAACGTCGGTAATAAGCTCGCCGACATTCATCATCATTCGCTTGAATCTTTCGCCGCTGATGGAGGAATTATCGGTGACAAAGCGGGTAATTCTATCCTGCATTTTGTCAATATACGAAAGGGTTTCGGGTACACCGAGGACCAGTCCGCTCATTCGCACCGGATGAATGGTCATGGTCGCCGACGGCACGATAAACGACATTTTTGCCGATACGGCAAGGGGTACACCAATGGAATGACCGCCGCCAAGCACTAGGGATACCGTCGGTTTGCTCATTCCTGCAATTAGCTCGGCTATTGCGAGTCCCGCTTCGACATCGCCACCGACCGTATTCAGAATTATTATCAGTCCCTCGATTTCCTCGTCCTCTTCGATTGCGACGAGCTGGGGAATTACGTGCTCGTATTTTGTCGTCTTGTTCTGTGACGGGAGGGTGTAATGCCCCTCAATCTGACCGATTATGGTCAGGCAATGGATAATCCCCTTTTCCGAAACGGCGGTAACCGAG
This sequence comes from Clostridia bacterium, assembly GCA_017381515.1. Classification (GTDB taxonomy): domain Bacteria; phylum Bacillota; class Clostridia; order Oscillospirales; family Acutalibacteraceae; genus UMGS1976. The sequence continues at coordinate 2,223 of JAFOCB010000007.1, forward strand.
CCGCTTCGAGCAATCGCTTCGAGCTGGTCGATGGACATGGCGTCACGCGTATTGTCTCCGCCGTCGTCACCGCTATCATTGTCATTCGATTGATTATCGGGATTATCTACGTCGGGGATAGTTTGATTTAGCCGTTCGTCCCGTGTCGATTTTGCTTTTTCTCTCATAAATGCACACCTCGTTTTTCGGTTTTATTCTTTCCCGAAAAGGCGGCAAATATTACATCAAACCATACACAATCATTATACCACCATTTTGTTGTTATGTAAAGCAGTTTTCACCCGTAAAATCCCAACTTTTTCGGGCGAAAAGCACCTTTCTCGTTTAATTTCGGTCACTACGCAAAAAACAGTTGAAAAACCGAGGTGATTTGGTATAGAATAATAATATTATTTTATTCGGAGGATACATTCCGCTATGACTGAATTTTTTAGCTACGCAGGTACCGTCGGCGTTCAGGTTGTCGTACTGTTTATTATGATTCTGGTCGGCTTCGTCATTTCGAAAAAGGGACTTTTAAACGGCGACGGAGCTATGCAGATGACAAACACGCTGCTTTACATCGTTACGCCGAGCGTCATCATCAGCTCGTTTGACTCGATGGACTTTTCATTAAAGGCGGCAAGTGACCTTTCGATTGCGGCAGTTTGCGCCGTAATTACCCACGTAATCGGCTTTGCAATACCCTTTATCATTTTCAGAAAAAAGGAAAAACAACTCAAAAACGTACTCGTTTGCACCACGGCTCTTTCAAACTGCGGATTTATGGGGGTGCCGATGGCCGAAGCCATACTCGGTGAAAGAGGCGTTTTTCTGGTTTCGGTTTATATTGCGATTTTCAACATCTTTGTATGGACGCTCAGCTTCGCAATGTTTTCATCGGGCAAATTCAATGTCAAAAAGGCGCTCATTAACCCGGGTGTGATCGGTACACTAATCGGATTTGTCCTCTTTTTCTCGCGACTGAATCTGCCACAAATTGTATCGGCGCCGATTGGATTCATGGCATCGATGAATTCTCCCCTTGCGATGATTGTTATTGGCTATTACCTGTCGGTTTCTCCCCTCAAAATTGCAAAAAAAGACCTGCCGCTTATGCTTTCGGTTGGGCTTCGACTGATTGTAATTCCGCTAATATGCCTCGGCATTTTTACGCTGATTGGAATAAAGGGTGAGCTGCTCAGCGCCTGCATCGTTCCTGCCTGCGCTCCTACCGCCGCAATGGTTATGATGCTCGCGGCAAAATTCGGCGGCGACACCGAAGCCGCTTCAAAAGGAATGTCCTACGCGCATATTTTTTCGGTCGTGACCATGCCGCTGATGATTACCCTTTGCAAATTCTTTTAATTAAAATTGACAATTTGCATATTTTAGTATAAAATGAATATAATAAAACAAAAATGGAGGTATAAATAAATGAAATCAAACAAAATGAACGTATTTACCATCTTGGGAATAGCACTCGCTGCTATCGCTGCCGTTGCAGGAATCGCCTACGTTTGCTATCGTTACTTCGGCTGCAAATATCTCGCTGATGACGAATGCTATGAATATGAATATGACTGTGACGACTGCGACTGTGTAGAGGCCGTTGCTGAATAATTTCTAATTTCTTTAAAAAAATTTAACCGTGACCTTTCTGTTTTAGAAAAGTCACGGTTATTTTTTTATATTTATTTCAGGTCGGCTATTGTTACGCCGTCCTCACCTTCGCCGAATACGCCTAGTCGGTAGGTGCGTACATTTTTATTCGCCTTTAAGCTTTCTGCAACCGCCCGTCTCAAAACGCCGGTTCCCTTTCCGTGAATTACCGTCACGACGTTTATGCCAGAAAGCACCGCCGAATCGACGAATCGTTCCAGCTCCATTACGGCTTCGTCGGCCGTCATTCCGCGTAAATCAAGCTCGGTTTTGACCGGTTCCTTTGAGCGTGAAAGGGTACGTCTGCCAAGCGATTTGTCCGCCTTTTTAGTGGCATTTTCGATAAGGCGGAGGTTGGAAATATTCACCTTTGTACGAATTATTCCCGCCTGGACAAAGAGGTTTCCGTCGCCGTCGGGCAGGGTGAGAACGTCCCCCTCCTTGTCAACGTCGGCAAGTCGAACTCTGTCCCCGATTTTAAGCGGTCGGGGTAGCTTGTAATCGGATTTTTCGCGCTCGATTTCGCCCTTTTCAAAGGATGCAACACCCTTTTTCATAGCGGCTCGCGCTCTCCTTGCGCGGTCGTCGTTATCGCGCGACTTTTCCTTTCGAATGCGGTCGATTTCGTCAATCATCGCGTTAGCGCCTCTGGTCGCCTTTTCGATAATATTCTCGGCCACCGTATTTGCCTTTTCGATGATTTTTTTGCTCTTTTCCTCGGCGGCAGAAACGGCATCGGCCGCCTTCTTTTCCGCTTCGTCGAGCATTTGACGGAGCTTTTGCGCCTCTGCCCTTTCCAAATCGGCCGAATGCTTTGCCTCCTCGAGAGAGCGCACGACACTTTCGAGTCGGGCATCGTTATCGGCAATAAGGGCGTCGGCTCGAGCTACGATTTCGGACGGCAGACCGAGTCGCTCTGAAATTGCAAATGCGTTTGACCGACCGGGTACGCCAATCATCAATCGATAGGTCGGACGAAGTGACTGGACGTCAAATTCACAGGAGGCATTTTCGACCCCCAACGTATCAATCGCATAAGATTTCAGCTCGGAATAATGGGTGGTTGCGGCAACGCGACAACCCTTTTCACGTAATCTTTCAATAATAGCCATAGCAAGCGCCGCACCCTCAATCGGGTCGGTTCCTGCGCCAAGCTCATCGAGTAAAACGAGTGTTCTATCGTCGGCATCGGACAGAATTTCGATAATATTGACCATGTGCGACGAAAAGGTGGAAAGCGACTGCTCAATCGATTGCTCGTCGCCAATATCCGCCATAACTCGGTCAAAAATCGAAATCCGACTTTCCTCCGATACTGGAATCATCAGTCCGCACATTGTCATTAGGGTAAGCAAACCGAGCGTTTTCAGCGTGACAGTTTTGCCTCCCGTATTAGGTCCCGTAACCACCAGCGTATCAAAGGAATTGCCGATTTCAATATCAATCGGCACAACCCTGTTTTTATCAATAAGTGGGTGTCTGGCTCTACGCAACATGGTCGAGCCGTCGTTTGAAATTATCGGTTTTACCGCCTTCATCGAGTAAGCCAAACTCGCCTTTGCAAAAACGAGATTTATCTCGACAGCGAGGTCATAGCTGACGCAAATCGAATCGGCAAATCCGCCCGCAATGGCCGAAATTTCGGCTAAAATGCGATCAATTTCGGCCTCTTCCTTTGAAATAAGCACCTTTATATCGTTATTCGCCTCGACCACCGAGCTCGGCTCGATAAAAACGGTCGCACCCGTTGACGAAGTATCGTGGACCAGTCCCGGCACAGACGAGCGGCACTCGCTCTTTACCGGTACGACAAAGCGTCCCGAGCGCATGGTGATAACCGCTTCCTGCAAGTATTTCTGATAGGTAGACGAGCGTATAATTTTTTCGAGTTTTTCGCGCACAGACGCTTCCATAGCGCGCTTTTTACGGCGAATGTCGGCGAGTGCGGTTGAGGCGTGGTCGCTGATGTCGTCGGGACTGATTATCGAGGTGAAAATCCTGTCCTCTAAAAAGCGGTTTGCCGTCAAGCCGTCAAAAAGATAATTTAAGCTGGGTGACGACTGCTCACTGCGACCGAACCAATCCTTTAAGCTGCGATAGGTGCGCAATCCCTCGGCTATGTCGAGAAGCTCTCCCGCCGAAAGTGATGCACCTGCCGCCGCTCTGGTGACCGCACCTTTTACATTTTTGAGCGAATAGAATGAGGGGGAAGCGTATCTTTCGGTGAGGATATACGCTTCGTCAGTCATGTTAATAAGCCGATTCACCTCAAAAATGTCGGTGGACGGAACTATGCTTCGGGCAAGGATTGCCGCGTCCTCACAGCTCGTCTTTTCGGCGAGCATTTCGAGTATTTTATCAAGCTCCAATACCCTCGAATGTTTCAAAATATCGTACATTTATGTACTCCTCATAATTCAAAAAGTGATTTATAAAACGCCAAAGCGGTGAAATCGTGGTCAACCTGCGCCATCAGATACTGCTCGGTTATTTCGCTGAGGATTCGTAGTCCCTCGTCGGGGAGCGAAAAGCTAAACACCCTTTCGAGCGGACAGGAGCAGATGTGTCTAAGCGCCGCAAGTACCCCTTTTGGAAGGGGTTTGCATCCGTTCTGCGCACATTTACTGCAGAAAATTACTCCTTCGTTGAGGTTAAACAACATTTCGCCCTCTGTTTCTTCGCACCGCAGACAACCGTGAAGCTCGGGCATAAATCCGCTTATTGCCGCCATTCGCATTTCAAAAATTGCCTTTATCATTATTGGCGGCAGGGTGCTGTTTCGCGCGAGCATGTGAAGGCAATTAAGCGTCAATCGTAGCTCGTCGGCGGCAGAGCTTCCCTCGGTGCCGAGCACCGAACAAATTTCGCAAAAATATTGCGCCAACGATAGCCGCTCAATATCATTCCGCAGCTCGAAAAATATGTCGATTGCCTCCGCCTCGTCAACCGTGTATGTATCGCGATTACGAAACAAGCTAAACTGGGAATAGCCGAGCAACTGGGTTGCAGCCGCGCTGGTCCCTTTTAGCCGACGCGCCCTTTTGACAAAGGCGCGGATTACGCCGTGGTCGGCCGTCAACAAGGTTACAAGACGGTCGTCCCCTTTAATCGCCGTGTCCTTGATTACAAGTCCTGCAAGATTGATTTTCAGTTTCTTCCGCCTCCTCACTTTCGACCTTTTTATACATTAAATAGTCGGCAATGCTGCCGCTTTTTTTGAAAATTTCCCACGCTGAATCAACCGTCATTTTCATCGCCCCGTAAGTAATTTTTTCACCCTTATTTTGTGAAAAACGGGGCTCAATATGAATGGTAAAATCAGTCTAATTCAAAATTATGAATGAGCGACTGGCGATTTCGCCAATCCTCCTTTACCTTTACCCAGCAGGAAAGATTGACCTTACATTCAAAGAAGGTTTCCATATCGTGTCGGGCTCGTGACGACACCTTTTTGAGCATTGCGCCACCTTTTCCGATTACGATTCCCTTATGCGATTCCGATTCGCAGTAAATCACCGCGTCAATGTCAACGATGTCTTCGCCTGCGGTAGTTTTTCTGTCCTTGAATTTTTCGATAACGACCGCTATTCCGTGCGGCACCTCTTTATCCAAGCTGCGAAGAAGCTTTTCGCGGATGATTTCGGCGGCAAGTGAACGCTCGGTCTGGTCGGTGAGCATATCGTCGTCAAAGAAATGCGGTCCCTCGACGGCAAATTTCTTTATCTCGGTGAGAATTGTGTCACAGCCGTAGCCGTCACGCGCCGAGGAATAAATTACCGCCGCAAAATCAAATTCGCTCGTGTAAACCGAGGTCACGGCAAGTAACTTTTCCTTATCATTTAGCAAATCAATTTTATTTATGACCAAAATGGCGGGGATTCGTTGCTTTTTAAACCGCTCGATGAGTGACATATCCGCCTTTGACGGTTCGCCTTTGAATTCGGCAGCATCGACCACAAGCATCGCCACGTCAACGTCGCCTACCGAGTCCTCAATCGCCTTTACCATCGACTGACCGAGCACGTTTCGCGGCTTATGCAATCCCGGCGTGTCAATGAAAACTATCTGCGTTTCCTTTTGGGTAAGGACGCCCATAATTCTGTTTCGGGTTGTTTGCGGCTTATCCGAAACGATTGCTACCTTCTGGCCCAGAATTCTATTCATAATCGAGGATTTGCCGACGTTCGGCTTTCCTACAATGGCGACGAATGCGCCTTTTGTCATTTCGCTCATTTTATTTTC
>JAFOCB010000180.1 GCA_017381515.1 Clostridia bacterium
ATTGCGAGCCTTGTTACGGGCTGTTCTAACTTCGGCAACCAAAACACGTTTTTTAGCGGATTTGATATTAGGCATACTTACACCTCCTTCAAAAATTACATAAATCTTTAATAAGCAACAGTTATCATACCATTTATTATTGAAAATTGCAAGTATTTTTTACAATAATGGCTCAATATTTTTTATTTTCGGGCTTTCTGCACATAATATAGCGTGAAAACAATACTTTTGGAGGATGAAATGTCCATAAGAACCGACCTTGCATTAGAGCAAAAGGAACTTAATCCCGATCAAACCGACGGAATTAAAAGTGAAGAAACCATTTTAGACGATATAAAAATTACACGAATCAGAATCAAAAATGAAAACGGCGAAAGAGCCCTCGGCAAACCCATTGGTACCTACGTTACGGTCGAAACGCCTCCCCTTACCGACAGCGGCGAAATGAACGAAAACGCAATAAACGCCGTATGCGACGAGCTTATTAAATTTTTGCCGAAGGGGCTTGTGCTTGTTGCGGGGCTTGGCAACACTGCAATCACTCCCGATGCAATAGGACCAAAGGCGGCAAAAGGCATCCTCGCAACACGTCATATCGAAGGTGAAATTGCTCGTTCAATAGGTCTCGACGATATGCGACCGGTGGCGGTAATTTCGCCGGGTGTACTCGGTCAAACGGGAATCGAAACGGGCGAAATTATAGCAGGTATTGTCCGACTTATAAAGCCGTCGGCGGTAATTGTCATTGATGCGCTTGCATCACGTTGTTTGAGTCGGCTCGGTTGCACAATTCAGATGTCGGACACGGGAATCTGTCCCGGCTCGGGCGTAGGAAACAAAAGAGCGGAAATAAGCGAAAAGACAATAGGTGTACCGGTTATTTCGGTCGGAATTCCGACGGTGGTTGATGCGGTCACTTTGGCTCAGGATTTGACCGGTCACGAATGCGAAAGGACGGTAAATCCTCGCGGTGCAAAAATGATTGTCACACCGCAGGAAATCGACCTTCTCGTATCTAGAGGAGCGGCAACCGTTTCGATGGCGATAAACTATGCGCTTCAAGAAAATATCGACCGCGAAACCATAATGGGACTGATATGAAGCCGTTTTTTCGTGCATTTATTATTACGCTGATTGCGACACTCATTCCGCTAATCACATTTATAATCATAATACGCACCGACGAAACCACGAGAAAAATCGGCTATAACGACCCTTCTCCTGCCTTTTCGGTGACCGAAAACGAAATTATCATATTTGACAAAAAAATCGAAATCGCAACCGAAAATGAAGATATAAAAGGAGCGCGGTCATATTTAACCGCGCCCGCAATAAAGCTCCAAATCGGAGTTATTCAAAGGATAACTGAAAATCTTCTTCACCTATTAAAGTAAGGACGTTGACTATTCGAAGTCCCTGCTTTTTTGCGTAATTGAAGGTGAATTCGGTACCACCTTTTGTTCCGTTAAAGGCGGAAATGAGCAAAGAGGAACGATCGACCATATATCTGTTTCGCTCGTGCATACAGCCCTTTTTAAAGTTGTAGTGCAGACAAATTACCTCGTCGGCATTGTCAAGCAAATCGGCATATCTATCCCTATCCTCATTCGACCAGTATTCAGACTGACCTCGAAACGGCAGTACGCAAATAAGACGAATTTCAGGATATTTTTCTTTTAGCGCGACAACCGTCTCGCCAAAAAGAAAATCCCCACCTCGACAACCACCGCAATAAAACTCGATATATCCGTCAAGGACGGCATCCTCAACGGCGGCATAGATTAGCTCGTAAATTTCACGCTCTTCGGCATTTGAAAACAGTGCTTCGGGACGATGCCCCGTAAAGCAACAAACCTTTGCTCTCGTCATTATTTCTCCCGCAGAAGATTATTAAGTTCTTCCATAAATGTATTGATGTCCTTAAACTGACGATAAACCGACGCAAATCGCACATAGGCAACCTCGTCAACATTTTTAAGCTTATCCATGATAAGCTCGCCAATCTTTCTGGTCGAAACCTCGCGGTCGAGAGAATTACTGATGGACGCTTCGATGTCGTCAACAATTTTTTCGATAGTATCAAGCGAAACAGGACGCTTTTCGCAAGCTCTCATGATGCCGTTAAGCACCTTTTCGCGATTAAACGGTTCCCTACTCTTATCCTTTTTGATAACGATAATGGGCAAACTTTCGATAATTTCGTAGGTAGTGAATCGCTTTTGACAATTAAGACATTCGCGACGGCGTCTGATTCTTTCGCCTTCGTCGGTTGGTCGTGAGTCGATAACCTTGCTTTCTTCAAATGAACAATATGGACATTTCATTCATTTTCACCATCCTGATATTTTTGTTTACATAATTCATTATAACAATATATGCCGCCAATTACAAGAGAAATCTTTTTATATTGTGTTTTATTGTCGAATAATGCGAATTTCGGGCTAAATAAATTATTGAAATATGGCATTTTGAGATGTATAATATTTTTATAAAACTAAAAGGCGGAATGACAAGTGAAAACATATAAAATTTATTTTATTCGTCACGGCTTAACCGAAGGAAATCTCAAAGGACAGTACATCGGTCAAACCGATATTCCCGTTATCCCCGAGGGACTCCAAATGCTCGAAAAGATGAAGGAAAAATATATTTATCCCGATGCAGAGCTATTTTACGTCAGCCCGTTGTATAGATGCAGACAGACACTTGACGTGCTATATCCCGACTGCGACCCGATTGTTGTGCCGGGGCTTATTGAGTACAATTTCGGCGATTTCGAGGGCAAAACGCACGATGAATTAAAGGATAACGAGGATTATATTAAGTGGACACAACTTAATGACATTGATACGGCCGTGTCCAACGGCGAAAGTTCACGCGAATTTATCACCCGTGTCGGTACCACCTTTAACAGTATCGTGCAGCACATGATGACCGAGGGAAAGACAACCGCTGTCGTATGCGCTCACGGAGGGGTAATTTCGACCATTTTGGCCACCTACGGACTACCGCAGAGAAAGCTAAGCGATTGGAAATGTCTCAACGGAAAGGGCTACTGTGCGATTATCAATCCGTCAATCTGGATGAGAGGCGGAATGTTTGAGGTTGCGGGGCTAGTACCCTTTGAAAAGGATGAAGAATTAGAATAAGTAAAAGCGCCCGTTCACCAAATGAACAGGCGCTTAATTTATTTTGTAAACAGGGTACAGCCCGATTCGCGAAGCCGCTCAATCATTTTTTCGAGTTCGGCACGTGTTGTGTCGAATCTTTCTGCCAAGCAGTCGATGCACAGAAATTCATCTGCCATTCTGTCGACCGTCTTTTTAAAAAGTGCGGTTTCGTCAGAAATGAGTTCGCGGTTACATTTATAGCAATTTGACATTATCTTTTGACCGGCTTTACACGATAAATTCTTGTTCCTCTCGACTCAATGTACAAGCTGAGTGAATCGGAATCGCAAATACTCTTTTCTCCCGTGAAGCAATCGGTAAGCTCAAATTTGAGTCCGCAATTAGCGGGATAGCCAACTTCGTCAAACATAGCAACAACGGTAGCGGCTCTATCGGCAAAGTTAAACATACCGAGGGCAAAATCGCCGTTTTCGAGCTTTCTGACAAAGATTGCTGCATCGTGACATGACCAACTCTTTGACGAGATTTGGAAGGTTTGACGTCCTTCGATGTCCTGATTTATTGCAATCAAATGCTCATTTTTAATCAGCTTTAACGATTCGTCGTCAATATTGCGAATATCGCAACCGAGAATGAGCGGTGAGCCAAGCATACACCATAGACCAAACTGAATTTTATAATCATTAATGGTGCATCCCTCGGTACCTGCGTGTCCCTTTCCGAACATTCCTACCGTGAGCATATCCATATCGTTATAGCATCCGGGGGTATTGTAGCACTGCTTGTCAAACTGGCTTGTCGCAAGTTCCTTTACGCGCGGGAAATTATCGAGAATATCGCCGGTTGAGCGGTAAAGATGTGCGCCCGTGGAACGAATCCAGCTATAAACGTCATCCTTGCCCCAGTTGCACGCAGAGAATACTATATCGCGACTGGTTGCTCTGAGCGCATTCGCCATTCGGTGATATAAAATCGGTCCCGTAGTAGATGATGAGCGATAGCAGTAATCGTATTTTAAGAAGTCGATGCCAAATTCAGCAAAGGTTTCGGCATCAATAAATTCGTGGTCAAAGCTACCGGGATAATCACCGCAGGTGCGGACACCTGCACAGGAATACATACCGAATTTGAGTCCTTTTGAGTGAATGTAGTCGGCAACCGCCTTCATTCCGTTGGGGAATTTTACGGGGTCTGCTACAAGTCGTCTGGTCACGGGATCACGCTGTTTAAGTGACCAACAATCGTCGATTACCAGATATTCGTATCCTGCATCAAGAAGCCCCTTCTCAACCATAGCATCGGCGGCTTCCATAATAATTTTTTCGTTAATATTCGGGCCAAAGGTATTCCATGTATTCCATCCCATTGGCGCTTTATTTACTACCATAATTGATTCTCCTTAAATGGCTGATTACAGCTCAAACGAAATTTCTCTATTCTGCATTTCGTAAAGGCGATACTTTACCCCTGCGGAATCAAGCATCTTTTTCGCCGCCTTTGTTGAATCGGAGTCGGCATACTTGTCACTCATGTAAATAATTTCTGATATTCCCTTTTGAATCAGTGCCTTTGCGCATTCGTTACACGGGAAAAGTGTTACGTAGCAACGGCTACCCTTCATCGAGCCGCCGTTATAGTTAAGTATAGCATTAAGCTCAGCGTGACAAACAAAGGCATACTTTGTGTCGAGGACATCCCCCGCTCTTTCCCACGGGTAATCGTCGTCGGAGCATCCCTTTGGCATTCCGTTATAGCCAACCGTCATTATCCTATTTTCTTCGCTAACGATACAGGCACCGACCTGAGTATTCGGGTCCTTACTTCTGTACGCGGAAAGTACGGCTATGCCCATAAAATATTCGTCCCAAGAAATATATCCATCACGTTTCATTTTATGCTACACCTCTTTTTTTTAATAATAACGTAATAAGCAAATGGGCGCATAAATAAACATTATGCGCCCATTGAAATTATATTGAAATTTCGTGAGCAACCTGATGCAGGTCAAATTCGTAGTTCTTCTTTTCATTCAGAGCTTCAAAAATATCCTTGTTGCCCATTACTCCGCCATTGTAGCAGATTACTCTGTTACCGATTCCCTGCTTTAAGAGCTGAACGGCCTCGTATCCCATATTGCTTGCCATAACTCTATCGCGAACTGTGGGTGAGCCACCGCGCTGAACGTGACCGAGAATGGTTGCTCTGCTTTCGATTCCGCATTTTTCCTCGATTGTCTTTGCAATTTCGTTAACGTGGCCTACACCTTCGGCTACAACAACGATAAAGTGCTTTTTACCCGAATTTTTTGTATTAACGATTTTGTCAATAACGTCCTTTTGAATATCGAAGGGCACTTCGGGAACCAAAACGGCAGTTGCTCCGACTGCGATGCCTGTATGCAGGGCAATATATCCTGCACGGCGACCCATTACCTCAACGATTGTGCAGCGCTCGTGTGACTGGGCGGTATCGCGGAGACGGTCAACCATTTCCATAGCGGTATTCATAGCTGTATCAAAACCGATTGTGTATTCGGTAGATGAAATATCGTTATCAATCGTTCCGGGAACACCAACGCAAGGTAATCCTCTCTCGGAAAGGTCGCGAGCTCCTCTGAACGAGCCGTCACCACCGATAACAACGATGCCGTCGATACCGTGCTTGCGTGCATTTGCAATAGCGGTCTGCATACCTTCCTCTGTTTTAAACTCGGGGCAACGAGCGGTATAAAGAATAGTACCGCCACGATGAATTATATCAGATACCGAGCGCAAATCAAGGTCAACAATTTCCTCATCAATGAGACCGGCATAACCGCGCATTATTCCCTTTACGTTGAGTCCTTCTGCAAGGGCTGTACGCACAACGGCACGAATAGCCGCGTTCATTCCCGGTGCGTCACCGCCACTTGTTAAAACTCCTATTGTTTTTACTGCCATTAAAAATCACCTTAATCAAATCATCATTAAATATTAAAATGCAATCAATATATATAATAAATTCATAAAAGATTAGTGTCAAGCATTTTTTGGCTTATTGCACCAATTTTATGTTTTTTGTTACAAAAGTTGCATTATTTTTTGATTGCGACGTTTTCCTCGCCCAGAATTTCGCACAATCGGTCAATTAGCACACCATTCACATTCACCCACATATTTTGTGGCGCGGCAAGTCGCTTTTTGGTACCGGCGCAAACAATGATAAGCCGTGTACCGCCTTTAAACTCGCTCATAACCGCTGCCGCCCTTTTGTACTCGTCACTTTCGAGCGACGGAATACGGATATAAAGGTCACCGCTATTTTCACTTTTATCAACATTTTGCGAAGTAGGGGTGTTTCGCCTTTTTGCATTACCGGCAGGTTTTGGCGGCACAGAATTTGGCGGATAGATACTTTCGACGATTATATCGGGGTCGCGGTCTTCACGAATCGAGATTTTGCCGTCGATTACTATAACCTCGTCGGGCTTTATAAACCGAGCGTATTCGGCTAATTTTTTCGGAAATAGCATTGCGCTGATACTACCGTAAACGTCCTCGACCGTCAAAAATGCCATTTGCTGACCTGATTTGGTTGCCTTTTGCTTTATTGACGCAATCTGGACAAGCAGACGAACCCTCGATTCGTCCACATATTCATTATTCTCGTCATCGTCGAGAATATCACAAATATTGACTGCACCGATTTCCACCGCTCTATCCTCGTAATCGGACATGGGATGACCCGAAAGGTAAAGTCCCGTTACGTCGCGTTCCATATTAAGAAGCGTCTTTTCGGGGTATTCTGCGACATTCGGGAATACGTAATCGGCATCCTCAAATGAGCCGTCGCTCATACCGAAAAAGCCAATTTGCCCCTCGACGTTATTTCGCTGACGGGATGAAAGCAGCTCAAAAATATCGTCAACCGAATCCATCATTTGATGGCGGTTAGCTCCGAGTCCGTCGAAAGCACCGCATTTGATTAAGCTTTCAACCGCACGTCTATTCAAATCCCTGTCAAAAAGGCGTTCGCAGAAATCGTACAAGCTCTTAAACTCGCCCTTCATCTCCCTCTCGATAAGCATTCGGTCAATCACTCCGCTACCGAGATTTTTTACCGCCAAAAGTCCAAATCGAATTGCCTTATTATATACCGAAAATCCCTTTTGCGACTCGTTTACGTGGGGTGGCAAAACGGGTATTCCCATTCGGTGACACTCGGCTATATTTTGGGAAACCTTTGACGCGGAATCGAGAAATCCTGACAAAAGTGATGCCATATATTCCCTGCCGTAATGCGTTTTTAAATACGCGGTTTGATACGCGACATAGGCATAAGCAGCCGCGTGAGATTTATTAAACGCATAAGAAGCGAAAGACGACATACTGTCAAATATTTCGTTAGCCGCTTTTTCGCTAACGCCGCGTTTTACCGCGCCGTCACAGTCGGCATCGCCATAAATAAACGCCTGTCTTTCCCTCTCCATTACGTCGTGCTTTTTCTTTGACATCGCGCGGCGAACAATATCCGCTCGCCCAAATGAATATCCCGCAAGCTCGCGAAAAACCTGCATTACCTGCTCCTGATAAACGAGGCAACCGTAGGTAACCTTTAATATCGGTTCGAGTTCAGGTGTGGCATAGGTAATTTTACCCGAATGACGATTAGAAATATAGGTTGGGATTGATTCCATCGGTCCAGGACGATACAAGGAAAGCACGGCGATAATATCCTCGATATCGGTGGGTTTGAGCTGTGAAAGCACGCGCTTCATTCCCGCCGATTCGAGCTGAAATACACCATTTGTTTGACCATCAGAAAAAAGCGCAAAGGTCTTTTTATCATTCATGGGAATTTTGTTTATATCAAAGTCGGGTTCACGTCGTCTGATCATCTTTACCGTATCATCAATTATGGTAAGGTTTCGAAGCCCCAAAAAGTCCATTTTAAGCAGACCGAGTCGTTCAAGCGTGGTCATTGTAAACTGAGTTACAACGGCATCGTCATTGGTCGCAAGCGGTACATATTCATCAACAGGGTCACGGGTAATTACCACTCCTGCGGCATGACGGGAGGCATGACGAGGCATACCCTCAATCTTTTTCGACATATCAATAAGATTTCGGATTGTCGGGTCGTTTTTATACAGTTCGTTTAGTTCCTCCGAGTCGTTCAGTGCTTTTTCAATAGTAGCGTTTAGCTCAGATGGAATCATTTTTGCTACTCGGTCGGCGGTGGCATACGGAATTGCAAGTGTTCGTGCAACGTCGCGGATTGCCGCCCTTGCTTTAAGTGTACCAAAGGTGACAATTTGAGCAACGTGGTCGGCTCCGTACTTTCGTACTACGTAGTCGATAACCTCCTGGCGACGAACAAAGCAAAAGTCAATGTCAAAGTCGGGCATAGATACCCTTTCGGGATTGAGAAAGCGCTCGAAAATCAGCTCATGCTTTATCGGGTCGATGCCGGTTATTCCTACGCAATAGGCACAAAGACTTCCTGCGCCGGAGCCACGTCCGGGACCGACAGGGATTCCCCTGTCCTTTGCATATCTGACAAAATCCTGAACAATCAGGTAATAATCGATATACCCCATACTGTTAATGACCGACAACTCGTATTCGAGGCGGTCAATTATCGAGCTACTTACGTCCTTTCCGTAAAGGCGATAAAGTCCGTCGTAGCACATATTTCTGAAATATTCAAAGTGGTCAACGTCACCAATGTCAAAAAGGGGTAACTTTGTTTCGCCAAAGGTGAAATCGACATTGCAACGGTCGGCAATCAGTCGAGTGTTTTCTATTGCCTGAGGATATGCCGAAAACAGCTCGGTCATTTCCTCCTCGCTCTTTAAATAAAAATTATCGGTTTGATAGCCAAGCGGGTTATCCTCGTCAACTGTGTGGTTGGTTTGAATGCAGACGAGCACCTTTTGTACCATACTATCGGATTTTTCGACATAATGGACGTCGTTGGTCGCGACGAGAGGTATTCCCGTTTCTTCCGAAAGGCGAACAAGCTGGGGTAAAATGCAAATTTGTTCGTCGATTCCGTGATTCTGAATTTCGATATAAAAATTGTCCCTGCCGAAAACCGATTGATACCATTTAGCCGTTTCGACCGCCTTTTGATAATCGTCTGCCGAAAGGGCACGCGGAATTTCACCCGCCAGACAGGCGGAAAGGGCAATGAGTCCCTCGTGATATTCTTCGAGTAATTCGTGGTCAATTCGCGGCTTGTTATAAAAACCGTCCACGAATGATTTTGATACCAGTTTAATTAGATTCTGATACCCGATTTTATTCTTACACAAAAGGATAAGATGAGCATTTTCGGAGTCGAATTCGTGTACCTTATCGGTATGCTTTCGCGCCGCAACATACACCTCACAGCCGATAATCGGCTTTATCCCCTCGGCTTTGCACGCTTCGTAAAATTCGATTGCGCCGTACATTACACCGTGGTCGGTGATAGCAAGGGCGGTTTGACCAAGCTCCTTTGCGGCATGAGCAAGCTTACCTATACGGCAGGCGCCGTCAAGCAAACTGTATTCGGTATGAACGTGTAGATGAACAAAGCTCATGCCCAAAACCCTCTTTCGTGTAAATTTGTGTGTTAATTAGTGTGTTTTATATACTATCGGCTATTTCAATGAGCCGTTTTAGTCGATGATTCAATCCCGACCTGCTGCATCCCGAGATTTGACAAAGCTGACTAAGCGATGCTTCGGGATTATCGCGGCGCAAAATTGCCGCTTCTTTTAACGGGTCGGTCAATGTGTCGAGCAAGCCCTTTTCGATAATTTTGTTGATTGCGGCGGTTTGGTCGCCCGACGCGTGTACCGTTTTTACAAAATTTGCATTCTCGAAATTACTTACTCGGTTGATTTTATTTCGCATATCCTTTTCGACCTTTATTTCCATAACGGCTAGTGACGCGTTTACCGCACCGACGAGAGTAAGCATATCCTCGACCGCGGCACTATGCTTGTAATAAACGTAGTAGGTGCCGTCACGCTCAACCATTTTCGGATTTTCGATTATACCCGATAAAAAGCCGAAAAGATACTGTGCCATTTTCTTCGATGGGCATAAAAATTCCAGACGATATTCTTTATTCGGGTCGGTTAAAAAGCCGCAGGAAAGAAAAACTCCGCGCAAAAAAGCCGACACACAACAATCATTCCTAATCAAATTGTCCGCGGGCTTGTCCCCACTTTTGAGCTTTGAAACGACAAGCTTTCTATCCTCTGATTCGGGTACTGTGACCTTATTCACGCCGCCATCGGTAACGATATGCTCGAAATTTACCTTCATACGCTTTTTTAACAGAAAGCATAAATGCTCGGCAACGTCACTGTAATCGGTGTAAAAGCTAATCTTTTCCTCGCTCAAATGCCGCGAAAAAAGCAACATTCCCGCACATTCGGCCGTAAGACAACACGATTTTGTATGACGCATTTTGCACAGCTCCCATTTTACCTCCGATGAAAAAGACATCTGTTTTTACACCTCCCATTACACAAGTTATTCAAAATGCCCTTAACCAAAATGAATTAAGGGCATAAAGCGTTATTTTTTTATATCGCGGTGATTTATTCCCACGCTATATCCATTTTGGATGAGATGCTGCTGCATCTCTAACGCAAAGGTAACCGAGCGATGCTGACCGCCCGTGCAACCGAATGCAATTATAAGCTGACTCTTTCCCTCTTTTATATAAAGCGGAATGAGAAAATCGACCATATCAAATAGTTTTTTGCGCAATTCCTTTGCTTCGTCGGTTGACAAAACATAGTCACGAACCTCTTTATCAAGTCCCGTTTTGTCCTTTAATTCAGGGATATAAAAGGGATTCGGCAGACATTTTACGTCAAAGACGAGGTCAGCATAGCTGAGTCCACCGTGCTTTGCGCCATAGGACATACAGAGAATGGACATTCCGTCCTTTTTGTTGTCTAAAAATATGGTCTTTACCCTTTCGCGAAGTTCATTTGCTGAAAAGTCGCTCGTATCAACGACGTAATCGGCAATATCGCGAAGATTACCAACCATTTCCCTTTCGCGACGGATTGCTTCGGGTAAAACTCCGCCTGCCGCTTCGATTAACGGGTGCTTACGGCGAGTTTCCTTAAATCGTCGTTCAATAACCTTATCCTCTGCTTCAAGATAAAGAAAATCGAAGCTATTAAACTCGGCTCGAAGGGTCGAAACCGCGCTGACAAGATCGTCGTACATTTCGCCACCGCGTATATCGGTGACTATCGCAATTTGATCATGCTTATTCTGCGAATCCATAAGCAGATTTACAAAGGTGGGTAGCAAAAATGCCGGCACGTTATCGACACAATAGAAGCCAATATCCTCCATTGCGTTCATAACCTGTGATTTTCCCGAACCGGACATTCCGGTAATTACAACCAATTCCATAAACCTTTCATCCTTTGATAATTCTAGCTGATTAAATAAATCACTTTTCACCGATGACCTTTATTTCGGGTTCGAGCTTGATACTCTTTGCCAAAAATACCTCTTTTTGAATATGCTCGACCAGTCGCATCACGTCAAAGCAGGTAGCTCCACCCACATTGATAACGAATCCAGCGTGTTTTTTACTAACCTCGGCACCGCCAATTCGGTATCCTTTGAGTCCACATTCGTCGATAAGTGCCGCCGCAAAACCGCCGACAGGACGTTTAAATGTGCTTCCCGCCGAGGGAAATTCAAGGGGCTGCTTATCCTTTCGCCGTGACATAAAATCGTCCATTTTGGCGCGAATTTCGCCCTTATCCCCCGGAGTCAATCGAACGGTTGCGCTGATGATGACGTTATCATTAGTGCTGAAAATACTGTGGCGGTAACTGAGCTCGGCATCGGCGGCTGACATTGTATGAATTTCGCCGTCGGGTGTCATATACTCAATCTCGGTGAGAATATTCTTCATCTCGCCGTCGTAAGCTCCTGCATTCATATAAACCGCACCGCCGACAGTGCCTGGTATGCCCCAAGCAAATTCCGCTCCCGTAAGCGAATTTTCGTATGCAAGGTCACTCAATCGCGATAGTCTGACACCTGCCGAAGTCTTTATCTCAAACGCATTTATAAGCTCGATATCGTTAAGACAGGACGCGGTTGTGACAACGACACCGCGAATCCCCTTATCCGACACAAGCAGATTAGAGCCATTACCGAGAATAAAGCAATAGATACCGTTTTTTTTACACTCGGACACGATTTTTTGCAATCCTTCCACCGTGACAGGAGTCACAAAAAGGTCGGCAGGCCCGCCAATTCGGAAGGTGGTGTGCTGACTCATCGGCTCGTTTAATTTATACTGACAGCCGTATTTTTCGGCTACTTCGATAATATTGGTATAATCGATATTCAAATCAGAAATTTCCTTTTCAGTTTATTTGAGATTACCAAGTAATGCTGCGCCGATAAGTCCTGCATCACCGCCAAGCTCGGCAACGACAACCTTTGTATAATCGGCTTCGTTATTTCCGTAGGTTTCCTTTTCGACGTATTCACGGAGCGGCTTCATGAGATATTCCTTTTCGTTACAGATGCCACCACCGATACACAATACTTCGGGGCGAATGATATTGATAATATTAGCAACACCGCAAGCGATGTAGTAGATATAACGGTCAACAACCTTGCTACCAACCTTGTCGCCCATTCTCATAGCGTCCCAAGCTGTTCTGCCGCTGACGTCGTCAATGTTTCCGTTAACGAGCTCCCACATTTTTGAATCCTTGTTCTCTAACATGGCACGTTTGGTTTGTCGAATACAAGCGGTTGCAGATGCGTATGCTTCCCAACAACCATTTCTACCACAACCGCAGGGCTCACCGTCAACGTTAATTACAATGTGACCGAGCTCACCACCTGCGCAATTAAGTCCGTTGAGCATCTTTCCATCCATGATTACACCGCCACCTACACCTGTACCGAGGGTGATTGCGACAAAGCTGTTTGTTCCCTTTCCTGCGCCTGCGAGCATTTCGCCGTAAGCAGCAGCATTTGCATCATTCTCGATGTAGCAATCTACGCCGAGACGTTCCTTCATCATTTCGGCAAGATGAACCTTGTTAAAGCCGAGATTACAGGAATATTCAACAATTCCGGTATATTTGTTAACGAGACCGGGTGAACCTACGCCAACCCATTCAATGTCAGCCATTGTGAGACCGGCTTCTTCCACCGATTTTTTAGCAACAAAAGCCATATCGTCAACGATTTTTTCAGTTTCTCTCGGGAGATTAGTCTTTACCCTTGCCTTTGCGATAATGTTGTAGTCCTGGTCAACTACACCTGCAACGATATTTGTTCCTCCGAGATCAATTCCTATATAGTACATTTTTTATTCCTCCAAATGTTTTTTTAATAATTAAATATGTCATCCTGGACGGGAGTGTCATCCATTCCGTCGTCCATTCCAAGTTTTTTCAAAAGTTCCTTTGCCGCATTGAAGCCCATCTTTTTCTGACGGTTATTCATTGCCGCAACCTCTAAAATAATGGCGAGATTTCGGCCCGGGCGAACAGGTACGGTTACCTGCGGCACCTTTAATCCAAGAATTTCGGTTTCTTCACTTTCGAGTCCCATTCGGTCATAAACCTTTTCCTGATCCCATACCTCGAGATTGATTACCATATCAATCTTTTCCGACGGCTTAACTGCACCCATACCGAAAATGCGTCGAGCATTGATAATACCGATTCCGCGAAGTTCGATAAAGTGGCGGATGTTTTCGGGCGGAGTTCCGACCAGCGTCTTATTCGAAACACGGCGAATTTCGACCGCGTCATCGGCAATAAGACGATGTCCTCGCTTTATCAGTTCGATGGCCGTCTCGCTCTTACCCACTCCGCTTTCGCCGATGATGAGCATACCTTCACCGTAAACCTCGACCAAAACACCATGACGAGTAATTCGTGGAGCAAGCTCTATGCTAAGAAACGCGATGAGAGCCGCCATAAAACTGGACGTACCTTCACCGGTACGTAAGATAGGCACACCATACTTTTTTGCCAATTCTACCGTATGATCACCAACGTCGAGTCCGCGGGTAATAACTACTGCGGGTGGCTTTTGACTAAGCAAGCGTTCAACTCGCGTTTGGCGGTCGATAAAGGTTTCTAAAAAACTGTCTTCGTTCTTTCCAATAATTTGTATGCGTTCATTATCAAAATAATCATAAAATCCGCTGAGCTGCAATCCCGGTCGATTCAAGTCGGCAGAAGAAACGCTTATTTCATCAATATTTTCAGGTACAAATACCTCCTCAAGCGAGAATTCCTTTATAACTCGTTTGAGAGGAACGGAAAATTTCTGAGCCATTTATTTTAACACCTCGATTTTATTTACCCTTATATAATTATAACAAAACATAATTACGTGATTATTATACTACATACAAACCAAAAAGTAAAACATTTTTCCAATCTTTACTTATTTTTTCTCTATGTTTGACAAAAAGTGTGAAAATGTGTATAATTTATCCGAAATCCACACACAACGGAGTGTTGAATTTGAAACTAAAAGTTGGGTTATTAAACGACTCTTTTCCGCCGATAATCGACGGCGTTGCCGCTGCAACAAAGGCGTATGCTGATAATATACATAACAAACTCGGTGAGGCGGTTGTCATAGTGCCGAAATATCCTCACGTAACAGATGACTATGATTACAAGGTGTATCGTTACCATTCAGTACCCAGTGACAAAATGATTGGTTATCGAGCAGGAAATCCCTTTTCGCCAAAGATTGTGAGCGAAATCAGGGACGAAAAATTAGACATTCTGCACGTTCATTGTCCCTTTGCCTCGGGTACGATGGCAAGGGTTCTCTGCTCGGCAAAAAGATGCCGTGTGCCAAAGGTTTTTACTTATCATACAAAGTTTAACACCGACATCAAAACTCGCGTTAAATTCAAGCAAATTCAGCGGATTGCCCACCGATTTGTCCTCAGTAACATAAATCACATGGACGAGGTTTGGGTTGTTTCGGAAAAGACGGCGGAAGACCTGCGTGAATTCGGATACAAGGGTGAATACCGCGTCATGCGAAACGGCACAGACTTTAAAAAAGGCAAGGCAACCAACGAGCAAATAAACGAAATCGACCGCGTTTTTCGCTTGCAACCGGACGAATCTGTATTTATCTTTGTCGGCAGAATGATGTGGTATAAAAACGTAAAAATCATACTCGATTCCTTAAAAATTATTAAGGAAAAACGGCATAAATTCCGTATGTTCTTTATCGGCGACGGACGTGACAGAGGCGCAATCGAAAAGTACGCTGAACAATGCGATTTAAAGAACGAAGCGGTTTTCTTAGGTGAAATTTGCGACAGAGAAAAGTTGCGTGCTTTTTACAGTCGTTCCGACCTGCTCATCTTCCCTTCCACCTACGATACCTGCGGCCTGGTCGTTATGGAAGCGGCTGCGTGTGATTGTCCCAGTTTGCTGGTAAGGGATAGCTGTGCCGCCGAAACAATTACCGAAAACGTCGATGGATATTTATGCGAAGAAAATGCCGAGTCATGCGCCGAGGCGATTATTTCCGCCATAAGCGACCCGGAAAAGCTCAAACAAACGGGCATAAACGCATCCGAGACGGTTTATTACCCGTGGGACAAGGCGGTCAAAGAATCGTATAAGCGATACGAAGCAATACTTAACGAGCCAAAATGGCGGAAAAAGAAATAATGAGTAAAACGTGATTCCTTTAGATTGCAAAGCCGTTGAAGAAAGGATATTTTATGAGCGATATTATATTTGTATCACCGACAGAAAAGCCACTTTACAGTCACGAAAGCGTCGGTACACTCATCCTCGCGTCTATTCTCAAAAATAAGGGACTCGACGTTGATATTTACCGATTTTTAGAAACCGAATACACCGATTACCACAGTTTTGTCGAAAAAACAGCAGAAAACATTGTCGCGCGTAATCCCAAAATCGTTTCATTTTACTGTCGTTGTGATTACTATTTGATTATAATTCGCATCGCGGAGAAAATAAAAAGTTTAAATAAAGACATCATTATAATCTTCGGAGGACCGCAAGCAGATGCTTTGGCAGAGGAAACGCTTGAATGTATCCCTTACATCGATTATTGTTGTCTGGGTGAAGGTGAAACAACCGTTTACCCTCTTTTCAGCGCTCTGTTAAATGGCGAAGACCCGACTAATACGGCAGGGTTGGTTTATAGAGACGACAAAATGAATATCATAAAAAATCCACGTCCCGAAATGATGCAAAATCTGGACGAGTCGCCTAAGGTTGACCTTTCACTGCTGCCCAAAGCCATAATGAAAACTCTGCCTCAACAAACGATTCACGTTGATACGGGTCGCGGTTGTCCCTTTAAATGTACCTTCTGCTCAACAAGTCTATTCTGGAAAAGAAAATTCCGTCTCAAAAGCAACGAAAGAGTTATTGAAGAAATTAAAGAATTGTACGAAAATCACGATTGCAGAAACTTTAACTTCATTCACGACCTTTTCACAGCTAATAAGAAAAAACTAATCGACTTTTGCGAAGACGTGCAAAAATGCAACCTCAAAATAAACTGGTCATGCTCCTCCCGTGTAGATACCCTCGATGAAGAAACCATAATCGCGATGAAAAATGCCGGTTTGGCAAGTGTTTTTCTCGGGGTTGAGTCTGGCTCGGTGAGAATGCAAAAACTGATTAAAAAGAACATTGACCCCGAGCAAGCATTAAACATAGTCAAGATTTTAACCAAGCATGGTATTCATCCGACAGCATCCTTTATTTACGGCATACCGGAAGAAACCGATGACGATGTTTCGGCTACAATGTCCCTCACCTATCGCATGAAGGATTGCAGCCCGAGTATCACCGTTCAATATCATCTCTGTGCTATGTTCTATGGTTCGGAATTGTTTGAAAATTACAAAGACGACCTAACCTTTTCATCGCAAGTTCCCGTGGAGGCAATGGGTGTCTCTGCGCTGGGAATCGCGGAAAATTCGGATTTTATTATCAAAAATAAGCAGATATTCCCCCATTATTACGAATATAAAACGTCCTTCCGCTCAGGTCTAAATAATTTGGGGACGTTTATGAACCTTTCGCTGAAATGCTATCCGTTGTTCAAGCATATTATTGATCAATATCCCGAAAACAAACTGATCGATATGTACTATGACTTTAACAATATCAACGGAGAGTTTTTGGAAAACTTTGCGAAGAAAAAGGTCAATATGTCCGACCTCATCGACGCGATAGATAAATATATTCATGCAAAATTCGATCCCGATGCCCAAAGTCATATATTCGATTTTATCAACTTTGAAAAGAATCGAATCGAATTTATCAAAAGCGGCATTCCCGAAAACATTGTTAAATTTGATTGGGATATTTCGTCATATTTAAAATGCCGTGATTTGAATAAATTCGAGGACAAAGGATCAATCGTTTTGTTCAAAAATGTAAACGGAAATTGCAAAATCAGCGTTATAAATAAATAAGAAAAAAACGGCTCAATTCGTAATTGAATTGGGCCGTTGTTTTTTTATTTGTTTAGTTTATCAAAACTGGGGTTGAAGGCATAGAAGTTGCGGTCATTGAGCTTATCCTGCAAGCGTCGGAGTCCTTCACCGATATTAGCAAATCAAAAAGATGGCTGCACTATTAGTCAAATTTGGGAGCATAATCTCCAAAATCTAATATAGCTAAAACCTTTTTTGAATATATAAACTTTCCTGTAGATTTGTTTTTATATTCGACAACGAAATGACTCGTATCTTCTTCGCGGTAGAAATCCACAACAGTTCCTTCACCGCAAGAAATATGTATAACTTTTTTCCCTATTATTTCACAATAACGCCCATCTTTATGATAACCGCTTTTGTTCCACCCATATTTGTTGTTTCCTCTTTTGCTATACCCTTCTCTATCAAATCCCTTAGCATTAAAACCTTCTTTATTATAACCCTCATTATCTAATCCTCTACAATCGTATCCATCTTTATTATAACCTTTTTTATTGTATCCTTCCCCGTCATACCCCTCTTTGTTGTAGCCATATTTATCAAAACCATTGCGATTATATCCTTCTACATTATAGCCGTTTTTATCAAAACCCTCTTTGTCATATCCTTGTTTGTTATATCCGTATTTATCATATCCTTCTCTATTGTAACCCAGTCTATTGTAACCGCTCGCGTCATATCCTTGTTTGTTATATCCGTATTTATCATATCCTTCTCTATTGTAACCCAGTCTATTGTAACCAGCATCATTGTAACCATCTTTAAAAAAGCCACATTTGTCTTTACCTTGACGATCATATCCATCTTTATTATAACCATAAATGTCATACCCATCACGATCATAATAACCCGCAAATATGATACTGTGGTTCAAGAAAATATAATTCAATATAGATAAATCAGTTATTTCATCTGATGAACCTATATCCTTGCTAATTTGAATAAAATTATTAGCAAAATAATTAAGTATTTGATTTCTATTATCAATAAAAAACTTTATATGATTTTTGTTTTTAACAAACCAACTGCGGTGACACTCGCTACCTCGTGAACATTTACCGCAATCACAAATAATCCATCCACAAATGGGGCAAACTAGGTGGGTTTTAGTCGAAAGTACGCTCTTACACGACCAGCATCCTGTTCGACGTTCTATCCTACTCTTCATTGGTGTTGTATAGCGTTTATAAGTATCTTTCAAAAAACACGCAAATTTATCATCTGATGACAGAACTTCAAATAATTCTTTTCTTGCAATAGGCTTCTTTTTTGGTCTAATATCTGCGTACAGTATTTGACTGTACACAAAAATTATGACATAAAATAATATTGAACCTATAACAGCCCACATACCAGTTTCATTCAAGACAATACCCCCTTTTATTTTGCAAATTATAACATACTAGTGTATAAATATCAAATTTATTTTAAAAAACACATAATAAACAGTATTAAAAATCTTATCAAAAACTTTTTATAATCTTTCATTATTCAATAAATTATGATATAATATAAAAAACACAACAAATAAGGTAGGAAAATTCAATGCTAGTAGTTACCGACCACTGCACCATAAAAACTTTACTTATTACAAACCCCGAAAAAGATAAAATTGTTAAATTTGAGATAGACACTAATAAATATCCCAATCAAAAAATATTGTTGGGTAAAAAAATTGGAGATATATTTCAAAAAAGTGATTTATCATCAAGGTTTATCGCAGATCAAAACCTCACATATGAAATAATTGATATTCAAACACGCTTATCAGAAAAAACAAGTGAATTAATGAATATTCTTCAAAAGTATAAATTTGAAGGATTTATACATACCACAGAAATTGAAAACTTTAAAAGTATATTAAAATGCGGTTTTTTAATTCCGCGCATTGATTTGATTAATAATGGTATTAATTTCAAAGATTCGGCTGAAATAGGCGTTTTAGAAAAAACAACGGATTTTGTAAAAAAATGTTGTAGATTTTATTATTATTATAAAACCCCTACTAATTACATAGCTACCAAAGAAGGTAAATATAAAGACCCTTTAATAATAGTTTATAATAAAAAGTTAGCATATAAAAGCAATGTGTTTTTTTGCCCTGAAAACGCACAACGCGGCATAATTAAAACTGCTGAGGAAGCATTATATTTTGATTGGGAAGGAATTTTTGAGCGCGGTGATCGTCGCCAAAGTAAATACTGTTCTTGTGAATTAAATGACGAAATAACAAAAAAAATTTCACATATTAGAAACGCTGAGTTTTTAGTCCAGGGAAATGTATCAATTGAGTATATACATAAAATTTGTGTTTCAAGTCAAAGACAATATGATTTGTTAAAAAGTTTTTGTAGCGATGAAATAATGAAAAAAGTAGTAAAGGAAAGTGATAAATTTGATAAAATATTTTGATGGTTCAGTTTTTAACGCTCCAGTTCAAGCGATTGTAAATACTGTTAACACTACAGGCGCTATGGGTGCGGGTATCGCTTTAGAATTTGCGTTAAGATATCCCAATATGTTTGATGATTATGTTGAAAAATGTGAAAAGCAAATAATCCAAATTGGAAAAATGGATTATTATAGTGCTCTCGACAAAAAAATAGTTAATTTCCCAACAAAACAATATTTTAAATATCCCTCAAAACTAGAATGGATAGAGCAAGGCCTATTAGATTTTGTAAGCACCTACAAGAAAGAAGGGATTACTTCCATTGCTTTTCCTAAACTCGGTTGCGCAAACGGCAAACTAAATTGGTTTGAAGTAAAACGCATTATGGAAAAACACTTATCCTCTTTGGATATAGATGTGTATATTTGCCTAGATAACCTGAACGAGGCAGATGGCAAAGAAAAAGAAATGCTTGATTTATTTAACAATTATAATATAGAAAATCTAAGCAAGAAAATAAAACTGACTGATAGTCAAACAAACTATCTTGTTTCTAAGACACCATTTAATAGATTTTGGCAAATTGGTTTAGAGAAACCAATCAAAGGAGTTGCATATAAAAAAATATTTAATTTTTTCTATAATTATACTCCCGAAGATGACGAGCCCGAACAACTATCCCTATTTTGACATATTAAAAAGCAGATGGTTGCCCATCTGCTTTAATTTTATCTATTTGCAGGGTTTTTGGGGTTTATCAAATGACGGGTTGCAGGCGTAGAAGTTGCGGTCATTGAGCTTATCCTGCAAGCGTCGGAGTCCTTCACCGAAGCGTTGATAATGGACAACCTCGCGCTGACGGAGAAACTTTATCGGATCACGAACGTCGGGGTCGTCGGTAAAACGGAGAATATTATCATAGGTCGTACGTGCCTTTTGCTCGGCGGCAAGATCCTCATGCAGGTCGGTAATCGGGTCGCCCTTTGACTGAACATAAGCCGCTGTAAAGGGTACTCCCGAAGCCGAGCTCGGATAAATTCCTGTCGTATGGTCAACGAAATAGGCATCGAAACCGCCTTTTTTAATCTCCTCTTCGGTGAGGTTTCGAGTAAGCTGATGAACTATTGCGCCAACCATCTCGAGATGCCCGAGCTCCTCTGTGGCGATATCGGTTAGAATGGCTTTCAGCTCCGGCATGGGCATCGAAAAACGCTGACTCAAATAGCGAAGCGATGCACCGAGCTCACCATCGGGACCGCC
>JAFOCB010000181.1 GCA_017381515.1 Clostridia bacterium
CCAATATCAGCCGCCTTCATCAGCGGAATATCGTTTTCATAGTCTCCGATGCCGATAACGGTGTGAATTTTGACCTTATACACCTTTTCAATGATTTCCTTTACCTGACCGATAAAGCGGTCTTTTCCGCCTGTTTTGGTGAATATTTCGAGCCCTGTCGGCCAAGCACGAACTATTGTGCATCTGTTTTCATATTTGCTTAACAGATAATTCTGCAATTCGAGGGTATCTTCTGGCTTATCAAAGTCGATTACAAATTTACTTACCTCGCGACCTTCAAGCGTGTCCAGCACCATTTGCTCGGTGTAATCGCTGATTTTGAACCACTTGGTATTTTCTCTGAATTCAAACCGCAGATTGTTTCCCTTATCAGCGTGGTGAAAGGCATCGAGAACAATATCGTAATCGTCGGTGCTTAAAAAGTCGGTATCAATCAGCTCGTCGTCGGTCATGTCATAAAGCATGGTACCATTTGCCAGAATGAGGGGAACGTGCGGCTTGATAATTCCATCGTATCTTTCGCGAATAAAGTCGGAGCGTCTGCCCGTCGCAACGGTGAAAAAACCGCCGTTATCGTGGAAATATTCTACCGCCTTTTTATTTTCCTCCGAAATTCCGTCCCATCCCGAAAAGGTGCCGTCGTTGTCGGAGAGGATTAAATATCCGTCAAATTTCATAAATACATACCTTCCAGCATTTGATAATGAAAATTCCCTGATTATTCATAATCAGGGAATTCGTTTGATTGGTATTATCTGAATAATCAGACTGCACGTTCAACCTTGCCTGAACGAAGGCAACGGGTGCAGGCATAAACTCTGCAAGGTGTACCGTTTACGATTGCCTTAACACGTTTAACATTGGGCTTCCATGTTCTGTTTGAACGTCTGTGTGAGTGGGAAACCTTGATACCAAACTGAATTTGCTTGCTGCAGAACTCGCATTTTGCCATGGTCTGCACCTCCTTTTAGAATTAGGATAATCTGACCGAATAATAATATCACAAACCGCGAGTAATTGCAAGTGTTTTTTTAATTTTTATTATTTTATTGAATATTCTGTCGAAAAAGTCATTTTACCTATATCAATTGCACATAAAATCGGTCGGTTGAAAAAATTTTTTTCGGTGCTATAATGGTTTTAGGTGATATTTTTGAAAAAGATGGTTTTTACCGTTCTCGATAGCGAGGATGGAATGGAACTCAAAAACTGGTTTAGGTTAAAGGGGATATCCACGCGAAGTGTCACACGACTCAAATATTACGGTAGCATTATGCTCAATGGAAAAAGTGTCACTGTCCGCGAAAAAATTGCGACGGGAGATATAATTGAGCTACACTTTGCCGATGATGAAAAGTCGGCAACACCCGAAGCATTGCCACTGAGCATTTTATACGAGGATAGCAGCGTTTTGGTACTCGACAAACCACCGCAAATGCCAACCCACCCGTCCAAAAAGTTGCAATCGGGCACACTTGCAAACGCCTTTGCCTATTATATGCAAAACAAGGGAAACCCTCACTCGTTCCGACCTATTAACCGACTTGACCGAGGCACATCGGGGCTTGTCGTAGCCGCGCTTGACCCTCTTTCAGCCGGTAAACTATCGGGAAGGGTTGACAAGCGGTACATCTGCGTTTGCCATGGCGAAATTGCCGAAAATGGCACCATCGACGCACCAATAGCTCTCGAAAAGGTTAGCAAGATAAAGCGGTGCATCAGTCACGATGGTCAGCGCGCAGTCACCCATTTCAAGCGGCTTTTTACCAACGGGCATATTTCTGTCGCCGAGGTGTCGCTCGAAACGGGAAGAACACATCAAATCAGGGTGCATTTTGCTAATATGGGAAATGCTCTTATCGGCGACACTTTGTATGGCGAACCCGACGAAATTATCGACCGTCAGGCACTTCATTGCATCAGCGTCAGCTTCGTTCATTCCATTACAAACGAGCAGATTAGCGTAAAAGGGGAGTTGCCCTCCGATATTATCCACCTGCTTAAAGAAAATAACGCAATCGACCTTTTAAATTCACTTAAATAAAAAAACCGACTGAATTTCTCAGTCGGTTTTTACTTTATATTTGAGCTGAATTACTTAATAACTCTTACTCTGATAACGCCGTCGATTGCCTTAATGCCTTGGATAGCAGCATCGTCGATTGACTCAACGTCGAGGATGGAGTAAGCAAAGTCTTTTCTCGACTGGTTGTTGAGCTTTTCGATATTGATGTTGCAAGCCGAAACAGCAGACGAAATCTGAGCAATCATGTTCGGGATGTTGTTATGGATAATGCAAACGCGAACTGCGGTAGAGCGGGGAATAACAACGTTCGGCATATTAACCGAGTTAACGATGTTACCATTTTCGAGATATTCTCTAATCTCGTCAGCAGCCATAACAGCGCAGTTTTCTTCACTTTCGGGTGTCGAAGCGCCAAGGTGCGGGATAGCGATAACGCCGTCAACGCCGATAACTTCATCGCTCGGGAAGTCGGTTACGTAAGCGGCAACCTTTCCGTTAGCGAGCGCGTCGATGATAGCAGCGCTGTCAACGAGGTCGCCACGAGCAAAGTTGAGGATTCTGACGCCGTCCTTCATTGTTGCGATTGAATCGTTGTTAATGAAGCCCTTTGTATCGGGGGTGAGGGGAACGTGAACTGTGATGTAATCACATTCAGCGAAAATTTCGTTCATATCAGCGGCATGCTTAATGCTTCTCGAAAGTTTCCAAGCGGCGTCAACCGAAAGATAGGGGTCGTAGCCGTAAACATCCATGCCGAGAGCCGATGCAGCGTTTGCAACGAGGATGCCGATAGCACCGAGACCGATAACACCGAGCTTTTTGCCCATGATTTCGGGACCTGCAAAAGCGCCCTTACCCTTTTCAACCATTTTGCCAACCTCAGTGCCGTTACCCTTGAGTGTCTTTGCCCATTCGATAGCGGGGAGAACCTTACGGCTGCACATGAGGAGACCTGCGAGAACGAGTTCCTTTACTGCGTTTGCGTTAGCACCGGGAGTGTTGAAAACAACGATACCCTGTTCTGCGCATTTGTCGCAGGGGATATTGTTAACGCCTGCACCTGCACGAGCGATAGCGAGGAGAGATTCCGGCATTTCCATTTCGTGCATTGATGCCGAGCGAACGAGTATCGCGTCTGGTGCATCCATTTCGTCAGCGCAGTTGTAATTAGCGTTAAAGCGGTCGAGACCGTTCTTTGAAATTTTATTGAGAGTTTTAATCTGATACATGATAATTATCTCCTAAATTACTTATTAGCGGCTTCAAATGCCTTCATAAAGTCAACAAGCTTTTCTACGCCTTCTATGGGCATAGCATTGTAGATGGAAGCTCTCATACCGCCAACCGAACGGTGACCCTTGAGGTTAACAAAACCTGCAGCAGTAGCTTCCTTAACAAATTTAGCGTCGAGCTCGTCGTTGCCTGTAACAAAGGGAACGTTCATGAGTGAGCGGTCCTCAGCAACAACAGTACCTCTGAACATTTCGCTCGAATCGAGGAAATCGTAGAGGAGCCTTGCCTTCTTTTCGTTGAGTTCCTTCATCTTTTCGAGACCGCCGACGTCATTTTTGATCCATTCGAGAACGAGTTTTGCAATATAGATGCAGTAGCAAGGCGGTGTATTGAACATAGAACCATTTTCTGAATGTGTTGAGTAGTTGAGCATGGTCGGAGTGATGTCCATAGCGTTGCCGATGAGATCCTCGCGGATGATTACGATTGTAACGCCGGCAGGAGCCATGTTCTTCTGAGCGCCAGCATAGAGCATACCGAACTTTGTAACGTCGATCGGCTCAGAAAGAATGCAGCTCGAAATATCACCGATAAGGGGAACGTCACCTGTTTCGGGGAGGGTGTTCCACTTTGTACCATAGATTGTGTTGTTAACGCAGATGTGGAAAAAGTCTGCATCGGGTGTAAAGGTTGCCTTGTCAAGCTTCGGAATGTAAGAGAATGTCTTATCCTCTGACGAAGCTACAACGTTAGCTGTACCATAGCGAGCAGCTTCCTTGTATGCCTTTTTAGCCCACTGACCTGTAACTACAAAGTCTGCCTTATTATTCTTGTTCATAAGGTTGAGCGGAATCATAGCAAACTGTGTTGAAGCGCCGCCCTGTAAGAAGAGAACCTTGTAGTTATCGGGAATGTTCATAACCTCTCTGAGGAGAGCTTCTGTTTCGTCAAAGATCTGCTGATAGGTCTTTGAACGGTGGGACATTTCCATAACCGACTGGCCTGAACCCTTGTAATCGAGCATTTCCTCTGCTGCTGTTTTAAGCACCTTTTCGGGGAGCATAGAAGGACCTGCGCTGAAATTGTAAACTCTTGACATGATAAATTTCCTCCTGAATAAATTGTAATTTAACAATATGTGATACATTATATTCTAATACATTTCAAAAGTCAATAGAATTGACAAAAAGTTAACAATCTTTTTGCCGAAATTTTGAAAAAATTAAAAAAGATTGATATATTTTTAACAAAGTAATTAGTTATAGACAATTTTGATAATAGGTGTTATAATTTTAACCGAACGATTTTTTATGATAAAAGGGGTAGCTTTGATAATGGATAGCAGCGTAAAAGCCGTAATGGATAAGCGCATCGAAAAGGTTATTTCAAATCTCGAAAAGCGTAATATGAAAGGCTATCATGTTCGGACAAGAGACGAGCTGTACGATTTATTAGCCGAGCTTATACCTTGTGGGGCAAAGGTTACTAACGGCGGCTCAATGACCCTCGATGGACTTGGCGTTTTTGATTGGCTTCGTAGCCGCGATGATGTTACCTATTTTGACCGCGAGAATGACGACCGCAGAAAGTGTATGGTCGCCGCTTATGATTGCGACGTTTATCTGACAGGCACCAATGCTGTGACCGAGGACGGCGAGCTTTACAACGTTGACGGAAACGGAAACCGTGTTTCAGCCATGATTTACGGACCCGAAAGTGTAGTCGTCGTTATCGGCGCGAATAAAATTGTTGCTGATATTGATGCCGCAATCAATCGGGTAAAAAAGATTGCCGCACCTGCAAATACCGTGCGACTTTCCTGCGACACCCCGTGTGCAAAGACGGGCGAGTGCATGAATTGTAATTCACCTGCACGAATTTGCTGTAACTTTGTCGTTATGTCAAATCAGCGTGTAAAGGATAGAATTAAGGTAATAATTATGGATGAGGCCCTTGGATTTTAAATAATATATAAAGGTAAAAGAGGTTATAAAACGATGGACGGATTTGTAGTAAACGAGAATAAAAATGAAATTATCGAGGTTGACGGAGTAAAGTATCGTCGCCTCGCAATAAAGACTCACGTAATCAGCGAAAACGACGTAATTACCGACGTAGCAGTAAAATATGTAAAGGACCTCGCAATTGATGGCGACATTCTTTTCATAACCGAAAAAATTGTCGGTTGCACCCAGGGACGAGCCATTCCGTTAAAGGATATAAAGCCGCGTCCGTTGGCTAAATTCCTTTGCAAATTTGTTCTCAAAACGCCGTATGGAATCGGACTTGCAATGCCGGAAACAATGGAAATGGCGCTTCGCGAATGCGGTACAATCAGAATTCTTTTTGCCGCATTTGTTTCGGCAATCGGCAAGTTAATCGGAAAGCGCGGTTGGTTTTATCAAATCGCGGGTGAAAGAGCGAGAGCCATCGATGGCCCTTGCGATTGCACACTTCCGCCCTTTAACGAATGTGTTTCACTCGCACCTGATAAGCCCGAAAAGGTTGCCGAAGAGGTTAGCAACGCTCTCGGTGGACTCGGTGTAATAATCACCGATATAAATGACCTCGGCGGAAACATTCTCGGTGCATATCCGTCGTCGATTGATTGCGACCTGATGGTAAAAATATTAAAGGACAACCCTCTCGGTCAGTCACATGAGCAAACCCCGATGGGAATTATTCGCGTAGCAGAAGAATAATGTAAAAAATGCGATAACACACATTTTTGGTGTTATCGCATTTTTTATATTATAAGTGAAAAAAAGCAACTGCATTTGCAGTTGCTTTTTATGTTTGTGTCGGCATCGCCCTATCTTCCCGTGGCGTCACCACCAAAGTATTTTCGGCACTGATGAGCTTAACTACTGTGTTCGGGATGGGAACAGGTGTACCCTCATCGCCAAAGACACCGACTGTCAACAGGCATTATACTAACACATAAGACGTCCTTTGTCAAGCATTATTTTATAAAAATTTATCTTATTGGTGATTTTACTAAATCTGGGTGAAGCGCAGACGCCATAATTTCAACGCCTAGGGCGAAATTTTCGCCATATCGCTCGAAATAAAGGGGACTAAACGCCGTGACATTACCATTTTTCACCGCGTCTGTTTTCGCCAGTATTTTATCTGATTTTACGCTCTCGACCATATCGGCGGGGCAAAAGATGTGCTGCGGATTTTTCTTTGCAATTTCGGCATAATCGACGCTGTACTGTTTTTCTGCGATGTTTTTACCGCCTGCAATTGTCAGCATTTCGTCGTAAAGCGTACCCTTCGGTGCCGCAATTCCGTCATTTAAAAAAATGACCGCGTTTACCGTTTTTTCATCCTTTGTTTTCGACTTTACGGCATTTATCCTCTTGCTAATACGTTCATACGTGTTGTTTGCGTTTTCGCCACCCGTCGAATATCCGCTAAAAATGGATGCCACCGATTTATATAGCTTTTCAATATCCGAATATTTCTCAACCGAAGGATATATCATTACCACAATTCCCGAATCGCCGATTTCCTTTTTTGCATCGTCGGACAAATTTTCGTCAGCAATAACAATGTCTGCGTTCGACTTAATAATCTTTTTCGTTTCGGGCAGGGCACTGCTGCCAAAGGTATCGAGTCCTCTCTCGTTGTCGCAGTTGTCCGACACACCGATTAGCTGGGCATCCGAGCCGAGAGCAATTACGATGTCG
>JAFOCB010000182.1 GCA_017381515.1 Clostridia bacterium
ATGTCCCGACTTTGCATTATAGGTTCCTTCGATGATTCCCATTCGTGCCTTTGTTGCAACTATTTCAAGTTGTCTTTTCTTGTTATTATCCATAACACTCCCCATTCTTCGACGGTAAAAATTTGTTCCCTCTGCGGATGACCGCCAAAACATTTCGCAGAAAATTTTTAAAACCAATTTTATTCTAACACATTATATATTGTAAATACTACGGCAATTATAAAGCAAATTTATTCCCTATCGCCGTATTTTTTATCCAGAAAGTCCAAAAATTCGGTAAAATAATCGGGTAGTTCACTTTCGATTTCGATTTCTTTGCCGTTTGGGTGCTGAAATTTGATATACCTTGCGTGCAAGCACTGACCGCAAAGACGTTCAATCGTCTTTTTCGGTCCGTACACCGCATCTCCCGCAACCGCGTGGCCGATATGAGCCATGTGCACCCTTATTTGATGAGTTCGTCCCGTTTCTAATATCAGACGCAGGTGGGTAAACTCGCCATATCGACGCATAACCCGCCATCGCGTGATGGCATAACGCGAATTTTTTTCGGTAACGGTCATCTTTTTTCGATCAATCGGGTGCCTTCCGATAGGGGCGTTTACTATACCGCTATCCTCCCTGAAATTGCCGTAAACGACCGCCTCATATTCGCGAGAAAAGGAATGCTCCTTTATCTGCTCGGCGAGAAAATTATGCGCCGTGTCATTTTTCGCCACCATCAAGAGACCGCTCGTATCCTTGTCAATTCGGTGGACGATTCCGGGACGGATAACCCCGTTTATGCCCGAAAGCGAATCGCCACAATGATAAAGCAGAGCATTGACAAGCGTTCCGTCGGTGTTTCCTACCGCGGGATGAACGACCATCCCTTTTTTCTTATTCACGACCAGAAGGTCATCGTCCTCGTACACGATTTCGATGGGTATATTCTGGGGCAAAACGTCGGTATAGGTCGGTTCGGGAAGGGTCACCTCGACCAAATCCCCCGACTTTAACTTTGCATTCTTTTTAACCGAAGTGCCGTTTACCTGCACCTTTCCATTATCGCAAAGGGTTGCCACGGCACTGCGTGAAATATCGGTATTCCCGGCGATAAAGGCATCAACCCTTATCCCCGAAGCTTCACAAACAAGCTCGTATTTTTCGCTCATTCGTTATTCCCCGCTCTTTTCCGCTTCGTCATCGGTTGACGACGAAATTTCGGCTTTTTTCTTTTCCTTCTTTTCGTTAATTATTTCGATTATCAGTTGCAAGGCGATAAGTGAGCAGCCGATAACAACGCAACAATCGGCAACATTAAAAATGTAAGGAAAATAGATAAACTTAACCTCGATAAAATCAACAACATATTTGAGTGAAAGGCGGTCGATCATATTTCCTATTCCACCGGCTATGATAAGCCCTGTCGCCCAAATATACATTTTTTTCTTTATCCTGCCGGTTACAAGCAGTACGAGGGCAACCACAACGCAAATTATCGTTGCGGAATTGAACACCCACGGGTGATCCTTTAATATCCCGAATACCGCTCCCCTATTATGAATATAGGTAAAATTGAGCACGCGAGGGATAACCTCAATCGATTCACCGAGATAAAAGCTATCCGCGACAATCGACTTTGTCACCTGGTCGGCTATTACGAGAAATGCCGCTGCAATCAAGGCAAAAACCTCGGTCAAGTGACCTTTTGATTTGATTTTCAAGGGGTATCCCTCCGTGTTAATTCTCTAAAAAAATTAGGACAAATTACGATTACCAAAAAAATTATTCGGCAACTACCTTTGCACAACGGGCGCAAAGGGTAGGATGCTCGTCATTTGAGCCGACAGTATCGGAATAACTCCAACAACGCTCACACTTGCCGCCCGATGCCTTTGTTACTGTGACGCCAATGTTTTCGCCCTTGTATTCGCCGCCGTCACCCTCGCTAATCTTAACCGACGATGCGATAAAGATAACGGGAAGCTCGGCTTCGCATTCCTTGATAAAATCAAGCATATCGCCGGTAGCGAAAAGCTGGATTTCAGCATCGAGTGATGCGCCGATAATCTTTTGATTACGGGCATTTTCGATTGCCTTCTTTACATCGTCGCGGAGTGCATGAAGCTTCTCCCACTTTTCGACAAATGCGTCGTCAACCGAAACGCCTGTGAGCTCGGGATAATCGTTGAGAATAACGTGTTCCTTCACACTCTTTTCATCGTGAGGCATGAATCCCCAGATTTCGTTAGCGGTGAAGGTGATTATCGGAGCAATAAGACGTGTAAGTGTATCGAGAATCTTATAAATCGTGGTCTGTGCTGCGCGACGAGTCTTGCTATCGGTCTTCTCCACATATAATCTGTCCTTCAATACGTCGAGGTAGAAATTCGACATATCGACAACGCAGAAATTGTGTACCGAGTGGAAAATGATGTGGTACTCGAACTTTTCAAACGAATCCTTGACCTTTATATTAAGTTCGTCGAGACGATTGAGTGCCCACTTATCAATCGGTTCGAGCTCATCGAGAGCTACCGAATCGGTATCGGGATTAAAATCGCTGATACAGCCGAGAATGAAACGTGCTGTATTACGAATCTTTCTATATGCTTCGGAAAGCTGCTTTAAGATATCCTTTGAAATACGGATGTCGGCGTGATAGTCGCTCGATGCAACCCAAAGACGAAGAATATCGGCACCATACTGATTAACAATGTCCTCTGGAACGATTGTGTTTCCGAGCGATTTTGACATCTTTTTACCCTCGCCGTCAACAACCCAGCCGTGAGTAACAATTGTCTTATACGGGGAAACTCCCTTTGTTGCTACCGAAGTAAGCAAGGACGACTGGAACCAGCCGCGGTATTGGTCGGCACCTTCGAGATAGAGGTCGGCAGGGCTGCCCAAATAATCTCTGTTATCAAGAACTGCGGCATGGGTCGAACCGGAGTCGAACCAAACGTCCATGATGTCGCTCTCTTTTTTGAAATGGGTACCACCGCACTTTGCACACTTGTATCCGTTGGGAAGGAGGTCGGCTGCTTCATGAGCGTACCAAGCATCTGCGCCTTCCTTACGGAATATAGCGGAAAGGTTAGAGATGGTTTCGTCATTGATAATTTCGGCTCCGCAATCTTCACAATAGAAAATCGGAATCGGAACGCC
>JAFOCB010000183.1 GCA_017381515.1 Clostridia bacterium
ATATGATTCCAAAAAAGAACATTATGAAATACATAAAATAGTCGCCACCGCGCGATCTTGACAGGCGTGCCTGCCCTTTTACGTGTGCCATTTGTTATTCTCTCCTTTCGTTTAGTCTGTGCTCCAGCGCTGTAATGCCTTATTTACAAAGAACCAGTATGTAAGCATCATTGCGAACAAGACGATTGTAATTGCGCCGGCGTATCCCATTTCCAATTTTGTAAATGCGCAGTCACCAAGGTGAAGAGATATTGTATGGGTACAATAGTCTGTACTCGGGTTACCGGTAAGCGATGCGTTAAGTCCACCTGCGCCGAATGAGCCCGAAATGGTACCAACTGCTCCGTAAAGCAACTGCGGTCTCATCTGCGGCAGAGTGATGTAGAACAATTCCTGCCAACGGTTGCGAATACCGTCGATGGCTCCTGCCTCGGAATATTCGCGGTTGAGTGACTGGAGACCTGCGAGGAAGGTAAGGAATCCTGTACCGCAGGACAACCACAAGGATACTATAATTACGATTGTAAAGCAGTAATCCTTATTGGTGAGCCACTGTATCGGAGAATCGATTAGTCCATATTCAAGCAAGAATCCGTTTAAAAGTCCGTACGAGTCACCGCTGAAAATGAGCTGGAAGATGAATACCAAGCTTCCGCCGAGTGACGGTGCGTAGAAAAGGAAGGTAAGGATATTACGTACCTTCTTAGGACTTTCGTTGATACCCCAAGCAAAAACAAAGTTAAGAAGGTATCCTAACGGGCCGGTTACGATGGCCATGATAAGTGTATTTTTAAGTGCTATTGCGAATATATCGTCATCAAGGAAAAGACGAACAAAGTTGTCAATTCCGACAAACTTCGGCGTGTTGAGCATGTCGTATGATGTGAAACTCAAAACTATACCGGCTAAAACAGGTATAACGCCAAATACGATAAACATGATTGCCCACGGTCCAACCATTATGTAACTAATGGGGCGATTGCGTTCAAGTATCGCATTTTTCTTTTTCTTAAATTTAATCACGTTTTTCCCTCCTGATAGAGTTTTTTCTGAACGGCTTATTTAATTACGTTAAAGTAATTTGTCGGACGTTCATACGTTTCATTATCAATAATGCTATGAATCGGGTTACCATCCATGTCTGCGTGATAATATCCTTCTTCATAGAACCTGTCAACGTTATATTCGATACGCTTACGCTGAATTTCGACGTTTGCGTCCTTATTATAATGTAACAATGCTTCACGGGGGTTACGTCCCTCGTAAACTACCGCACGGAATGCGTTAGCAATCTGACGGCCGATGTAGTAGTCACCAGGAACACGCGGAATGTCATACAGCCACTCCCACTGCTCCTTGATAATCTGGCTATGTTCGTATGACCACGGCAAACGCTCGAATGCTTCGAGGTTAGCAGGTGTACCACGAGCGCCTCGTACAAGAATTGCCTCATTCTTGATATTAAACTCGGTCTGAGTATCAGCGCTGCACCACCAGGTCATAAACTGCCATGCGTAATCAGACATTTCGTTAACGTCGATCATGATACAGCAACCGCCGCCTGTAAGCTGAGTATGGTCAACGTATTCGTTGCCATTTTCGTCGGTGCGTCTAACACCGGGGAGGAGTGCCATTTCCCAGAGGCCCTGAAGTTCGGGAGCCATAACCTGCAAGCTGTTTACTGTACCGTATCCACCCATCATAATCGGCATTTCACCGGTTCTGAATCGGTTGAATGCGTCATACTGAAGCGGGATACCCCATTTTGTATTAAATTCACATGATTCTGCAAATGCGTTGATATACAAATCGGTGTCGAAGGTTGTTCTGGACATGTCTTCAACATAGTAGGTACCACCATTTTGAAGTACAAGGTGTCCGGTAAGACTTCCGACCGCTACCGACATATTGTTTCTCTGAAGAAGCGGTAGCATCTTATAAATATCTTCCCATGTTTCGGGAATTTCGAGACCGTAATCATCTAAAATATCCGAACGAACAAACAGTACCGAGAAGTCCTGTGACGTCGGTAATCCGTAAACACCGCCGTCCTGATATTTGAGAGCGATAAAGGCCGATTTATGGAACCAGGTATATGCTTCGTCGAAGGTCGTGTCGTAGAAGGCATCTTCGTCATTAAACTGGGTAAGGTCAACGAGCGCTCCACGCATCGCATATCCGATAGGTGTATCGGAACCTTCGCTTAGTGAAATATCAGGTGCGATACCTGCCAAAATAGCTTTGGTCAGGTCACCGATACCACCAAGCATGAGCTTAACCGGAACCTTATACTTTGCGGTAAACTTATCTTCGACAAGACGTGAAACAATATTGTACTGTTCACGACCGCCGCTCATCCATATAGTAAGCGGTTCGCATATATATCCGCCGGTTTCGCCTTCTTCTAATTCAAGTTCTCCATAATTTGAATAGCTGTTAGCGAATGATGAAAGGAAGCCCTTTGCTGCGAATTCAATAGCTTCGGTAAAGTTCTTTTTCGGGAAGGGTAACTTGGTTTCGTCTCCGAAGTAAATCGAGTCGAGAAGGAGTGACTGCGATTTCATGGATACAACCTTGTCAGAAAGCTCGGCTATGTTTGACTTGTAGCCGGTGAGAGCTCCCGTAATTGTTGCCGGATCCTTGATAAATCCGTCAAGCTGTTTGATGATAACCTTT
This sequence comes from Clostridia bacterium, assembly GCA_017381515.1. Lineage (GTDB taxonomy): Bacteria > Bacillota > Clostridia > Oscillospirales > Acutalibacteraceae > UMGS1976. The sequence goes on from JAFOCB010000183.1 coordinate 2,677, forward strand.
AATATATTAGCGCCGCTATCGTCACCATTGATTTCGGTAAGCTCGTCAATACTATCCTCTAATTCTTTCTTTACATCCTTGAATCCGTCGAGAAGACCCGGAATAGTCTTATGCAGGTCGTAGTCGCGAAGTACGTCAGGTGACGGGCCGGTAATCTGAACTATCTTCATATACCATTTATTAAGCTCGGCTGCTTGTGCTTCGAGATTCTGAACAATGTGTGCGATCGGACCAAAGGTAGCGGTCAATCTAATGGTATGTGTACCTTTTTCGAGATAGACGTAGTAGGGATTCTCTTTTTCATCGCAAACCGTAAAGTTCTTCCACACGGAGGTAGGAGCAAACGAAATTTCTGCAAGTTCCTCGTAAGGAAGTTCTCCGTCAATGGTTAATTTGCGGTAAACATTCATACCTACAACGTAGTCCTGCTTATACTTGAATGAAAGAGCGTACAAGCCAGACTTTGGTGCGTTAACGTTGTACTCAACCCATGTGCCGGGAGATGTCCAGTTTTCACCGCCGAAAACGTTAAGACGTGTCTTTGCGTAGTGGAGGTTATCCCCTGTTCCGTTAGTTGTTGATGCGGTGTATTCAGAGCCCATCATCAATGACTGTCTGGATTTGAGGTCTGTGTATTCTGCATGAATTGTAATATTGTTATCTTTAACCGGCTTGTATCCCTTTTCTTTGTATTCGTCGTAAACGTCAGAATACGATTTAACATTTTCTGCGCCACCAATTGACGCTCCTGCAAGAGCAAGTGACTGTCTCAAAACGTTAATTTTGATAGAGTGAGTTCCTTCGCTGAAATAAAATAACAAATCAGAGTCGGATGAGAAGGAAACGTCATGAATGGTATAGTTTGTCCATCTGAGAACCTCAACCTGTTCAGGTGTGATTTCGTTATCGTTGAGGTCGCGCATAGGCCAATTTCCGGCTTCGTCCTTTGTCTTATCATCGGTCCAAAGACGGTTGAACATAAAGGTTGTTGATTCCTTGTACTGAACTCCGCCGTCAATTAAGAAGGAAACTTCTATATCGATGGGCTGATTGATAATCGGGAGATAATCGAATGCAAGATGATAAAGTCCCGCCTTTTCGACATTGACGGTAAAGTCAACGTAACCACCCTGATCTATAACAAGCGCATCCTTGTTTGTATCAAAATGGTCAACGACACCCTTTAATTCCGTATTTTGCATATCAGCAACGTCGGTTTTGATGTCGATGTTAATCGTATCCTTTATTACGTCCTGATCAGAAAAATATTTAAGGAAGGTGAGGTAGTTTGTGTACTTACCTGCCCCGTATCCCTGATATTTTTCATCAATGTTATTACCGATTTCGGCATATTTTTCCAATTCGGTAACGGTAACAGTTTCTTCTGTTGCTTCCGAATCGGTGGTGGTTGCAACCAAGGTATCTGCGGTTTCGGCATCCTTTGCTGCGTATGCAGTAGATAATGCGCAGGTGAAGATGGTTGCTGCCGCCATGACAAAAGCTAGTGTTTTTTTCCAAGTCATGATGAATATTCCCTTCGCTAAGAATTTGCGGGCATCGAGCCCAGGTTATACAAGCCGTTCAAATCGTTATTTCGTCTGAACGCAAAAATTGCTGACGGTTAATTTCAGCAATTTTTGCCTTTTGGCGAAAAAATTTATGCCGATTTTTTCCTCTTTGTTCACATTGTATTGGTAATCCAACCATTACAGAATAATCGATCCAAAAAAATGCAAGGATTTATTAGGATTTTTTAAAACGGGTTTATCCTCTCGGACATAATGAGCCCGAGAGGATAAACATAATTGTTTTTTTAACTTTCTGTTATTTTACAGATGCGTTATTTTCAGCTTCGATCTGAGCGTCGAACATTGATCTGTTTGCAGAAATGATTTCCTGTGTGGTCTGTGATGTACCTCTTACGGTATTCCAGAAGCCCCACTGGCTGTTGTAAAGTGAACCTACGCCCTGGTAGATAGGAGCAACGGTAAACTTCTGATACTCAACAACTGTTTCGAGCATTGTCTTACCATTTGCGTATGCCTTGTCGCCAAGCTTTTCTTTCCAGGTTGAGTAGCTTTCACCTGATGATGCTGAGTAGTTTTCA
>JAFOCB010000184.1 GCA_017381515.1 Clostridia bacterium
CGACACCTTTACGTCGTAGCCCTCGCTGATAGCTGTGTTTCCGAGAATTCGGCTGGCGAGAAGGGTTCCCTGACCGCCAACGCCGACAATCATAATATTCTTGGTCATTTATTCTTCCTCCTTGCTGATCGCGTTAAAGGGGCATACCGAAACACAAAGTCCGCAACCATTACACTGGGTAAGGTCAATTCGTGCCTTTCCATTCTCAAAAACGATAGCGGGACAACCGAGCTTCATACACTTTTTACAGCTGCGGCATTTTTCGGCATCGACGGCACAATGGCCGGTGTATTTGACAGTTTTGAGAAGGGCACACGGACGCTGTGCGATGATTACCGACGGCTCGTCGGTTTCGAGTTCTTCGCGGACTGCCTTTTCAAATCCTGCGAGATCAAACGGATCCTCGATACGTACGCGGTCAACGCCGACAGCGTGACAAAGCGCTTCTAAATCGACCTGCTTGGTCGGTTCATTACGGATTGTACGTCCTGTGGTCGGATTTTCCTGATGGCCGGTCATTCCGGTAATTGAGTTATCGAGAATGATTACTGTATTATTCCCCTTGTTATACACGATGTCGATGAGTCCTGTTATGCCCGAATGCATAAAGGTTGAGTCACCGATAACCGAAACAAGCTTTTTAGAAAATTCATTACCTCTCGCCTTTACCATTCCGTGAGCGGCACTAACCGATGCACCCATACAAATAGTTGTATCAACGCTCGAAAGCGGCGCAACTGCGCCAAGTGTATAGCAACCGATGTCGCCCGATACTGTGACACCGAGCTTTGACAATACGTAGAAAGTTCCTCTATGCGGACAACCTGCGCACATAACGGGAGGACGCATAGGTACATTTTCGGCAGGGGTAAAAATCTCGATTTCTTCGCCTAGGACAACCTTTTTAATCATATTCTGGCTATATTCGCCGAGGAGAGTAAAGCATTCCTTACCCTTTACCTCGATGCCGAGTGCACGTACAAACTCCTCGATAAAGCCATCAAGCTCCTCGATAACATAGAGGGTATCGACATTCTTTGCAAATTCGGTAATAAGCTTTTTAGGAAGCGGATATACCATTCCAAGCTTTAAGAAATTGGCCTTTTTGCCGAGGGCTTCCTTTGCATACTGGTAGGAAACGCCCGAGGTGATGACACCGATGCGGCTACCATTATCTTCGACGCTATTAAGCGGTGACTCGTCGGCATAGTCGGCAAGGGCTAATTCCCTCTTTTCGACATCGACGTGACGGGCAATAGCGTTTGCCGGCATCATAACGTTCTTTCTGATATTCTTTTCATACGGTTTGAGCTCGATATTTTCGGGTTCTTTAAGCTCGACCATGCTCTGTGAATGTGAAACGCGAGTAGAAAGACGGACAAATACAGGTGTATCAAATCTTTCGCTCAGTTCGAATGCGAGCTTTGTAAATTCCTTGCATTCCGACGAATCAGACGGCTCTAACATAGGAATTTTTGACGCCTTTGCATAGTGGCGCGAATCCTGCTCATTCTGAGACGAATGCATTCCCGGGTCATCGGCAACGCAGAATACGAGTCCGCCATTTGCTCCAATGTAGCTGACGGTGAATACCGGGTCGGCCATTACGTTGAGTCCAACGTGCTTCATACAGCTCATGGCTCTACCGCCTGCGATGGATGCTCCGATTGCGGTTTCGGCAGCTACCTTTTCGTTAGGAGCCCATTCAACGTAAATGTCCTTATATTCTACAACAGATTCGGTTATTTCAGTGCTGGGTGTTCCCGGATAGGAGGAAACAACCTTTACTCCCGCTTCATAGGCACCGCGCGCAACTGCCGCGTTGCCAAGCATTAGCTTTTTCATAAATATCAAATTCCTTTCTATACCTCTGATTACAGTTCGTTCTCTTTTGCTACAAGGCCGTCAACGCTATACATTTTGCGAAGCTTCGGCTTTTCAATTTTGCCGGTCGGGTTGCGCGGTACGTCGGCAAA
>JAFOCB010000185.1 GCA_017381515.1 Clostridia bacterium
GTTCTGAGGAGATTGACGGCACAAAATTTGTTACAGCCGACAATAATTGACTATGAAATGGAAAAAAGTATGCAATAATATATGTTGCAGTAAATTAACGGTTATTTAAAAAATAAATTTTCGTGAGAGCATCCTGTAAAAACGGGATTTTTGCTGTCGCGAAAATTTTGCATTTTATCCGAATTAAATTACAGTGGTGGAAAGGTAGTTTTGCCATGGGATACGGCTCAACTAGATCAATGCGCCAGAGAGCGCTGGGAATAGTTATTTTAATTGTTATACTTTTTGGAGCATCGGGCATAAACCTGGTCAGACACATGCTGATTAACTCGTCGTTTTATCAGAAAAAAGCGGCAATGCAGCAGCTCCAGGATACCGAAATATCGGCAAAACGCGGAGATATATACGACAGAAACATGGAGGTTCTCGCAACAAGTGCAACTGCGTACACGGTATATATCACACCGCAGGATATAAAGAGTGACGACACCGCAAAGCTTATCGCAAAGGGGCTTTCCGAACTACTCGATGTTGAGTATGACAAGGTTTACAAGGCAACAAAAAAATCAACCTATTACGAAAAGATAAAGACAAAGGTTGACCAAGCCGTTGCGAATAAGGTGAGAACCTTTATCAGCGAAAACAAGCTCGGTGCAATAGTCGGTCTCGATGAAGGGTCAAAGCGCTATTACCCGAATGACAATCTGGCATCAACCGTCCTCGGTTTTGTCGGTTCGGATAATCAAGGGCTAAACGGACTTGAATCCTATTACGATGACACGCTCAAAGGTGTACCCGGTCGTGTAATCGCGGCAAAGAATGCAACCGGAGCCGATATGCCTTTCAGCTACGAAAAGGTTGTCGATGCGCAGTCGGGTAATTCGCTGGTACTGACAATCGATAGTTACATTCAGTACGTTGCCGAAAAATATCTCGAGGAAGCGGTTACCCAGTATTCCTGTAACGAGCGCGGATGCGTAATCGTTATGGACCCCAAAACCGGCGAGATTTACGCCATGGCGACTAAGCCGGACTACAATCCGAATACGCCATTCACAATTTATGATAAAAAGACGGCCGATGCAATAGCCGAGCTTACAGGCGAAGAAAAAACAAACGCCCTCTCTGCCGCCCAGCAGAAGCAATGGCGAAACAAGGTAATTTCCGATACCTACGAACCCGGTTCGGTATTCAAAATTGTTACCGGTTCAGCCGCTTATGACGAGTCAAAGGTATCAAAAACCAGTACCTTTAACTGCTCGGGTAAAATAAATATCGCAGGAACGACCTATAATTGTCACAAGCATTCGGGTCACGGACATCAGGACCTTGCCGATGCGTTTCAGAATTCCTGCAACCCTGCATTTATTCAAATCGGTCAAATGCTCGGTACCGAGCTATTCTTTAAATATTTTCAAGCATACGGACTGACCGAAAAAACCGGTATCGACCTTCCCGGTGAAGCTACTACAACGGCAGGAATCAGCTATCACGATATTAGCACAATGTCCATCGTTGACCTCGCTTCCGAGTCGTTTGGTCAGGGCTTTAACGTTACCCCGATTCAGCTTGCCACAGCGGTTTGTGCGTCGGTAAACGGTGGTTATTTGGTTGAACCTCATGTTGTAAAGGAAATTATCGATTCAGAAGGCAATACGGTTAAAAAGATTGGCACAACTACAAAGCGTCAGGTTATTTCTGCCGAAACAAGCAAGGCAATTTGCTCATTTTTAGAGAGTGTTGTTTCCGAGGGCTCGGGCAAGAACTCGTACGTCGCAGGTTACCGCGTCGGTGGTAAAACAGGAACGTCACAGAAACTGGCACAGAGTAATGCCGATGGTGTGAAGCGATTGGTCGCTTCCTTCTGCGGTGTAGCTCCGTGTGACGATGCGCAGCTTGTCTGTCTGGTCGTTCTCGACGAGCCGAATGCACCGGTGGTTTACGGCGGTACACTTGCCGCCCCGGTAGCAGGAAAGATATTTGCCGACGTGCTTCCTTACCTCGGTGTCGAAGCAATTTACACCGACGAGGAGTTAAAGAAGATTGATGTAGCAGTTCCTTCTGTTACGGGTAAAACTGTTGAACAAGCAAAGAGTGAACTTGAATCGAGCGGAATTTCGATAAAAACAGTTGGTAGCGGCGAAAAGGTTATTCGTCAGTTGCCGTCGGCAGGTCACCTAATTTCTCGTGGCGGAACGGTGGTACTTTACACCGACGACAGCGAGAATACAAAGGTTACCGTACCCGATTTCAGCGGATATTCAATTTCGGGCGCAAATTCACTTGCAAGTTCAAACCAGCTTAACATAACCTTATCGGGTGTAACGGGTGAAAATAGCGGAGCAACCGCTTATAGCCAGTCTATTGCACCGGGAGAAAAGGTTGATATGGGAACAATAATTACAGTTAGTTTCAGGGTATCAAGCACAGACTGATTTAATAAGAGAGGAAAAAATATGAAACTTAATGATTTTATCAGCTCAGTACCGAACGAATTAGCAAATATTGAGCTTTTGGGCATCACCAACGATTCGCGAAATGTAAAAAGCGGATATTGCTTTGTCTGCATTGTCGGCAGTGCTTCCGATGGTCACGATTACGCCGAAAAGGCACTTCAAAACGGAGCATCGGTTATCATTACCGAACGTGACATTGGTATCAAAAATCAGTTGATTGTAGCCGATACTCATAAGGCGTATGCCGATGGTTGCGCTGCGTTTTTCGGCAATCCTGCCGATAAATTGAAGTTAATCGGTATCACCGGTACAAACGGAAAGACAACCGTAACCTATCTCGTAAAATCAGTGCTCGAACAGCTTGGTAAAAAGGTTGGCTTAATCGGCACGATAAAGAATATGATTGGTGACGTAGAGCTCGAAGCAAAGAATACTACCCCCGAGCCCTACGAGCTTCACGGACTTTTCAAGCAAATGGTGGATAGCGGCTGTGAATATTGCGTTATGGAGGTTTCCTCTCACGCTCTCGACCAGAAGCGAGTAAACGGCTTGAATTTTGCCGTTGCAGGATTTACGAATATTTCGCAGGACCACCTCGACTATCACGGCACTATGGAAAATTACGTTGGCGCAAAGAAAAAGCTCTTTGAAATGTGCGACTGCGGTGTTTTCAATGCCGATGACGAGTGCGTCGATATGCTTATGGAGAATATTCCGTGCAAAAAGGTGACCTATTCGGTTAACAATAGCGTGTCAGATTATATTGCAAAAGGTGTTGTTTGTCATTCCGACGGAGTGGTATTCGAGCTTATCGGTGACAGTGTAATCAACCGCATCAAGTTAAAAACACCCGGTAAATTCTCGGTCTATAACGGGCTTTGCGCCGCATCAATGGTAATGTCACTCGGCTTCAGTTTTGAAAGTGTAACTGCTGCATTGAGCAAATCAACCGCCGTAAAGGGCAGAGCAGAGGTGGTACCGACGGGGCGCGACTTTACTGTAATCATTGACTATGCGCACACTCCTGACGGAATCGAGAACATTCTCTCGACCATGCGCGAAATTAAAAAGGGAAGACTTCTAGCCCTGTTTGGTTGCGGCGGAGACAGAGACAGAACAAAGCGTCCCCTAATGGCAGCCGCTACTGCAAAGCTTGCCGATTTTGTAATAATCACGAGCGATAATCCCCGCTCAGAAAAGCCCGAAAGCATCATTGACGACATTGTGGTTGGAATGGATGGCTTTAATGTGCCGTATGAGGTTATTGTTAACCGAGCCGATGCGATAAACTGGGCAATAAAAAATGCTCAAACCGACGACCTTATCGTCCTCATGGGCAAGGGACACGAAACCTATCAAATTCTCGCTGATAAGACAATTCACTTTGACGAACGCGAAGTAGTCGCAGATGCGCTTTCTTCACTCGACAATATCGGCGAATAAAAAATCAAGAGGTGTATTAAATGTTTGGAGTTTTAACAGCTATTGCGGCAATAATAGCATTTGCGGCAACCTTTTTTCTCGGCTATGTGATAATCCCGCTCATGCACAAGCTGAAATATGGTCAGACCATACTCGACATCGGACCAAAGTGGCACAAAAATAAGCAGGGTACACCCACAATGGGCGGAATAATGTTCATCATCGGAATTTGCCTTGCACTTTTATCTACAATGCCGCTTATTAAATTGCTTGGCAGCGACAGAATGATTGCCCAGCTGGGAAATGCCTATTATTTAACCTCGTTTATTTCGGCTATTGCACTTGCGCTTTCGATGGCGGCAATCGGCTTTATCGACGATTATATCAAGGTTGTTAAAAAGCGCAATTTAGGCCTCACCGCAAAGCAAAAAACATTTTTACAGCTCTTTGTTTGTGCCGCATATCTTACCTCAATGTATCTCGGCGGAATGACCTTTACACGAATTCCGTTTATTGGCGTGGTGGATATTACAAGTGGATTTGGACTCCTTTTCTGGCCGATTGCACTTGTATTCATTTACGGATTTACTAATGCAGTAAATCTGACCGATGGAGTTGACGGACTCGCATCATCGGTTACAATCGTTGCATCAATCTTTTTTGCCTTTATATCGGTGTTAGCCAGTGTTAACAATGCTCTTTCGGGTTATCTTTCGGTTGTTTTTGCTGCTGCACTTTTCGGTTTCCTTATCTGGAATAAGCATCCTGCAAAGGTGTTTATGGGCGATACCGGTTCGATGTTCCTCGGCGGAATGGTTGTAGGACTCGTATTTATGCTCGAATATCCGATTTTACTTATGCTTATCGGCATCGTTTATCTTTGCGAAGCGATGAGCGTCGTTATCCAGGTAGCATATTTTAAGAAAACAAAAAAGCGCCTTTTCAAAATGAGCCCGATTCATCATCATTACGAATTAAGTGGCTGGGGCGAAGTAAAAATAGATTTAATTTTCTCATTAGTCGGAGCAATCGGTGGACTTGTTTCAATGGCTCTGATAGTTTTTGGCTAATCTACTAAAACAAGCGAATTCATTTAAGCAGGTGAAAAAATGACAAACAATTATGATTTTGATAGCTTTATGGGTAAATCAAAGAGGGAAGAATCCGCCCAAAAGCCGAACACATCAAATAATCATAAATCAGCCGAACCGATGCCCCGCAGAAATGTGAAAAGTGGTGGTCCCATCGGCTTTTGGCAAAAGGGAAAGATTGATATTACCTTTCTTTCGCTCATACTGATTTTAATGTCGGTGGGCTTGATTTGTCTTTTTTCATCGAGCTATGCCTTCGCACTTTCAAATTACAAGGATTCTTATCATTTTATAAAGAAGCAAGCGATTTTCACCGTCGTTGGTATAGGTTTTATGCTGTTTTTATCAAAGGTGAATTATCATATTTACAGGAGATTTGCGTGGGTTGTTTATGGTGCGACGATAGTAATGCTTGTTGTAGTATTACTTTTGCCGCCTATGAGCGAGGATTTGAACTTTCATCGTTGGCTATACATCGGTTCGTTCAGTTTTCAGCCCTCCGAAATTGCAAAGTTTTCGATTGTTTTACTTTTTGCTCATTTGATTTCAAAGTATTACAATACGCAAATGAAGGATTTTAAATTCAGCGTATTGAAGCTGGGCGGATTGCTTGCGGTTTTCTGCGGCTTGGTCGTAGTTGAAACCCATCTTTCAGCAACCCTTCTTATTTTTGCGATTGGCGCGTCCTTGATGGTAATCGGCGGTATAAAGTTCAGATACGTTTTTGGTGCAATCGGAGTTGTTGTTACCGGTGCAGTTACTGCGGTACTTACAGGGCTCGTCGGTTACGGAAACGATCGAATTACATCGTGGCTTGATCCTTGGTCGGATGCAAAAGGTGTCGGCTGGCAGATTATCCAGTCGCTTATATCAATCGGCAGCGGTGGCTTTTTCGGTCGCGGACTCGGTGAATCGCGCCAAAAGTATTTGTGGGTACCCGAGCCGCATAACGATTTTATCTTTGCAATTACCTGCGAGGAGCTTGGATTTGTCGGCGCGATGATTATAATTGGTCTGTTTATAGCCCTCGTTTGGCGCGGCTATGTTATTGCCAGTCGAGCACCCGACAAGTTTGGCGCTTTGATGGCGATTGGACTTACGTTACAGGTTGGATTCCAGGCAGCGCTTAATATTATGGTTGTTACGAATACAATTCCGAATACGGGTATCAGTCTCCCGTTTTTCAGTTATGGCGGAACGGCACTGGTAATGCTTTTGGCTCAAATGGGAATCGTACTATCAATATCACGAGCAAGCTCGGTAACTAAGGTATAAGAGGGGATATAAATGAAGGTATTATTTGCAGGTGGCGGTACGGCAGGACACATCAATCCCGCAATAGCCGTTGCCGGATATATAAAGGAAAAGCAGCCCGATGCAGAGCTGTGTTATATCGGTAAAAAGGGTGGTATGGAAGCCCGTCTCGTTCCAAATGCGGGAATTGAGTTTCATTCGATTGACGTCGAGGGCTTTCAGCGTAAAATCAGCTTTACGAATATAAAGCGTAATATCTCCGCCCTTTCAAAACTCGCTATGGCGTCGCACAATGCAAAGAAATTACTCCTCGAGCTTAAACCCGACGTAGTAATGGGTACCGGCGGATACGTTAGTGGTCCCGTTCTTCGCCAGGCGGCAAAGCTTGGTATCAAATGCTGTATCCATGAGCAGAATGCTTTTGCAGGAGTAGCTAATAAAATGCTTGCTCCCAAAATGGACGCAGTAATGCTTGCCATGCCCGAGGCAGAGAAATACTTTGATAGTAAAAATAAGCCGATTGTCACCGGAAACCCCGTCAGAACGTCGGTTATCAATATGGATAAAGCAACGGCACGTAAAATGCTTAATCTCGACGACCGCCCGATGATACTTTCTTTTGGCGGTTCGCTCGGCGCTCGTCGTATCAACGAAACGGTTGCTGACGTAATGAAATGGCATTGGCAGAGCGGCGAGATTGTTCATTATCACGCTACGGGTAAGTTTGGAACCGAGCTTATGCCGCAACTTTTGAACGAAAAAGGCGTCGATATGAACGCCGAGAACATTCGTGTCACCGAATACATTGATAATATGGACGTGCTTCTTGCAGCAGCAGACCTCGTTATTTGCCGCTCGGGAGCAATTACAATCAGCGAACTTGCAATTCAGGGAAAGCCCGCTGTTCTTATCCCGTCACCCAACGTAGCCGAAAATCATCAGTATCATAATGCGATGACGCTGGTTTCAAAGGATGCTGCCGCTATAATTGAGGAAAAGGATTTGACCGGCGAAAAGCTGACCGAGGTTGTAAGTCAGTTGATTACTGATAAAGAAAAACTCGATACAATGAGCAAAAACGCAAAAAAATGCGCCATCATTGATACAAACGAGCGCATTTACAAGGTTATTACCGACCTCTATTCGTCAATAAAGTAGCACTTTGAAATTTACCGCATAAACTGACCTTGAATGACAATTAAGGGGAGTGCGGTAAAGTGACAGAGTATCATATAATAGGAAATAACGCCCTGTTCGGCGAACTGAATTTGCAAGGGTCAAAAAATGCGTCCTTGCCGATTTTGGCGGCAACGCTTCTTACGTCCTCTCGTTCGGTTATACATAATTGCCCCGATTTAAGCGACGTTCATCAAAGTTTAAAGATTCTCACTGCGCTTGGCTGTGAATGTAGCTTTGATAATAATACGGCAATAATTGATTCGACCTATGCCGACGGCATAATTGTCGACGACGAACTTATGACTTCCATGCGGTCGTCAATAATCTATCTGGGCGCAATTCTCTCTAGAAACAACAGAGCGATTATATCCTATCCGGGCGGTTGTGAGCTTGGGCCTCGTCCGATTGACCTTCATCTTTCAGCCATCAGAAGTATGGGAGCTGAAATAGATGATACCAGAGGACGAATCGAATGCTCGGCTGATGGGGGACTTGTCGGTTGCGAAATTGTTTTGCCCATAGCGTCGGTTGGTGCAACCGAGAATATTATACTTGCCGCTTGTTTGGCGCGTGGCAGAACGATAATCAGAAATGCCGCAAAGGAGCCCGAAATCGTCGACCTCGCAAACTTCTTAAACAGTTGTGGCGCACAAATTAGCGGAGCAGGCGAGGTAACGATTATAATTGACGGAGTGAAAAAACTTCACTCTACTGAATATTCGGTGCAACCCGATAGAATTGTCGCCGCAACCTATCTTTGTGCAGCCGCGGTGACAGGCGGAAGGGTGAAAATCAATAATTTGGTACCAACCCACCTATTACCTGTTTTGCAGTATTATTCAAATGCGGGCTGCCAAATGAATATTGACGATTCGACCATTGAACTCATCGCACCGAAAAAATTATCATCAGTAGGAATAATAAAGACACGCGAATATCCCGGATTTCCAACTGATGCCCAGCCGCTGTTTTTGGCGATGTCGTCGGTTGCTAAAGGGACGTCGGTGTTTGAAGAAAATATTTTCAATTCGCGATATAGATATGTTGACGGGCTAAATAAGCTCGGCGCAAATATATCCGTTCACGATTCGGTCGCTGTTGTAAAAGGGTCTGATTCGCTTTATGGATCAAAGGTTGACGTTACCGACCTGCGTGGCGGAGCCGCATTGATTATCGGAGGACTTTGCGCGGAAGGAAAAACGATTGTTACCGATTCGGGACATATTTCCCGCGGATATGAAAAAATAACTGAGAATTTATCAAATCTGGGAGCAGAAATCACGAGGTACTGATATGAACGAAAGACCTAATGGAAATGTTAGAAAAAAACAGGTTAGAAATAAATCAAGACGTAATAAAAACGGATCAAACGTCCTCATTTATGCCTTTTTGACTATAACTCTTATTTCGATAATGGTAGTTTTGTCGCTTACCGTCTTTTTTAAAACGTCAGAAATTACAGTTGTCGGAGCAGGAGAAAGATATTCAAAGGAGGACATAATTTCTGCCGCGGGTCTGAATATTGGCGACAACCTCTTATTAACCGATAGCGATGATGTCGAAATAACCATTGAAGAAAAGTTGCCGTATATTATCAACGCAGAGCTTAGCAAAAAATTCCCATCCACATTTAAACTCACGGTCAAAGAAACTGAACCCGATAGAATATATAATATAGGCAAGGATAAGTATGCGCTTTGCAAGGGTGAAAAGGTGCTGGAAATCATCGACGAGTATATTGATAGCTACACCTATTATGATATTCCGGTAAAGGAAGTAAAGCAGGGAAGAAATATAGTAATAGATACCGAAACGTCTGAAATTTATAATGAGCTGGCAAAGGCGATTGATGAAAGTAAGCTGGATAAAATTACTGCGGTCAGCTTTAAGAGTAAGGTGGATATAAAACTTATTTATGATAATCGCCTTTTACTCGAGATAGGCACCACCGAAAATATTAAGGATAAGTTGGCAACAGCTATTGAAGTAATCGGTCGTGTAAAGGCGAAGCATGGCAACGAAGTAGAGGGTAGCATCAATCTCAAATACCTCGTTGACGAAAACACAGAAACATATTTTACGCAGGAATCTATTGCTGATTTCAATATTATCCCTCAAAAGGATATAACTGAGGAAAATTCAAAAGATAAATAGCGAGAACTTTTAACAAGTTATTAAAATCTTGTTAAAAGTTCATAAGAACTCTAAATTTAGCAAATATTGATAAAATAAAGGGGAATCGACATAAAAAATGCAAAAAAACCTATTTTATTTTATTATAATGTATTGAAAAAAATGTTTTTATATGATATTATATAACCAAATGTGACAGTCAACTGTCATAAAAGTTCGTTAGAACCTGTAAAAAAATCAAAGATTATATATCAAAA
>JAFOCB010000186.1 GCA_017381515.1 Clostridia bacterium
TCCTCGAAAACAACCTGAACGCCGACGGAAGCGTAAATATTCCGGTGGCTTTGCGTCCGTATATGGGCGGCAAAGAAAAAATTGAGGTAAAGTAAAAAAACCTTGATATACCAATGGATTTCGCCCTTTTGAACTAATAAAAAAGGGCGAAAATCCGTTATTATTTGGAGGAAAAAATGGCAAAGAACAATGACGATATAATCACCCTCGTCACCGAAGAAGAAGCCCCTAAAAAAAGGGTAAAAAAGAATGTTGACGAGAAACCTACGGCACCGAATAACGATGCTTTTCGCGGAAACGGTGACACGGGAGTAAAGCATTTTGAGGCAAAGGGCGGAAACGAAACTACCCCATTTAGTCCGCGAAATGTGACCGAAAGTGACAACGGCATCAATTTTTACAGCGAGGAAAGCGGCGACAGACGTCCCCCGATTGCCGACTATGAATCGGCAGTTTTGGAGGAAAGCTCGCTTGCAAACCTCTATTCCGATTCGGGAAAGACAATCTGTATGGTTATGCGCGTCATTAGTACACTACTGTTTTTAATTTCGCCGATTTACTTTATTGGTGCGATGTTTGAGCTCTTTGGTACCAATACGCCGCTTACCTCGGGTCAGATGATTTCAGGGGTAATCGGGGCGCTGATTACGACAATTTTATTCGTTATCGGCGGATTTTTAGTAATCGCGCTGATAAAAATATTGCAAAACCTGATGGCATTGCAGAAAAAGTAATAAATACCCTCTCCCCCTTTTTACTTATTTTGGAGTGATTTTTTTGATGAAAAGGATTATTTTACTCGAAATTTGTCTGATTATGATGCTGACGCTCGTTTCCTGCGGAAATGATGCGAATAATTCGCTTGACGAGGTTATGGACGAGCTTAACGGCGCAAATGCTTCATCAATTGACGAGACGGAAAGCGACGTATCAAGCGAAATTACCCTCACCGCCGCCGAAATTGTAAAGCGCGAATACGAAAAATCGGGCGAATACCTCTTTAACGGGACAAAGACCGAATTTAACTACGCATATCCCCAGATTGTGCTTGACCAGATGGGTGTTACTTCGATTAACGAGCGAATCAAAAACTACTGCGAGGCACTTATCGACACCGAACTGAATGCTATGAAGTCGAACAGAAAGCTCGGCATGACCAAAATGAGCTATTCCGCCTATTTAAAGGGCGAGATTCTGTCCATTTTAATTAAATCCGAGTATGGATATGAATTTACCCTTTTTGAAGCGATAAACCTCAATATTTTGACGGGAATCGAACAGGAAAAGGACGATATTTTTAACGCAGCGGGACTTACCACAACCGATGCCGCCGAAAAGATTAAAACGGCTGCCGAGGATAAATACGTACAAATTCACGGCACAATCGCCGACCGCGACGTTGACGACACCATCGACTATGCAAAGGGAAAATCGGCTACTTCGATTGATTACGACGTCGATATGACACTTTATTTCGACGAGGACGGTAATCTGAAGGCCATTGTTCGCATATACAAGCTTGGCGGCGAGGAATACGAATATCACGAGGTTATGGTTAAGTAAATAATTTTGACGGAATAAACGGCTTTTTTGCAAGGGAAAAAACCTGCAAAGGAGCCGTTTTTTTGTGTGAAAAAACTGCATCAAAAAACGAATAGAATTTCGGTACTGAATAAGGGGTGAAATTAAGGATAAATATATGGTATTTTCACACTTCATTTTTGTTAATTTTTTATACTTTTAAGTTTTTAAAAAAATATTTTAAAATTGTTGAAAAATACTTGATTTTTACTTGTAAATTCAGGACTTTTATGATATGATTAAGGAGTAAATTTGTGCGTTTTTTATCTAAGAAAAAAAGAGCAGTTTTTTTGATAAGTTTTAAAGCAAATTTGTGAGAAAAATCAGGTAAAAAAACGGCACTTCTTTTTGATTAAAAATTAAAGAAAATTGAGATAGAAAAAAAGGGAGGAATTTTAAAAAATGCAAACCTTTCAGGACGTTTGGAAATTAGTTGACGAATTTTGCGCAACGAAGGTATGTGACGTTGCTTACAATATGTGGTTCAAACCCATTACACCCGTCGATTTTAAAAATGGTGAGGCGGTGCTTCGCGTACCACACAGCATACATAAAAAAGTTATCGAACAAACATATTCCGAGCTTATCCGCGTTTCGTTCCAGAATATTATGGGATTCCCGGTGGGTCTCCGTATCCTTTGCGATGAAACTCCCGATGCGACCGGAAATCATGCTATTTCCGCTGAGCCGTCGGGTTACGAATACACCTTTGATACCTACATCGTCGGCTCGTCAAACCGATTTGCCCACGCGGCATCAATGGCCGTAGCCGAGCAACCCTCAATCGTGTATAACCCGCTGGTTATTTACGGAAACTCCGGCGTAGGAAAAACACATCTTATGCTCGCGATATACAATTTTGTAAAGCATAAATATCCGAACAAGGACATTCTTTACGTTCGTTCGGAGGAATTCATAAACGACTTTATTTCGGACGTTCACGAAGGACGCATGGAGCAATTCCGCAATAGATACCGTAACGTTGACATTCTGCTCATCGACGATATTCAGTTTATCGCCGGAAAGGAAGAAACGCAGGTAGAATTCTTTAACACCTTTAATGCGCTTCATCTCAATAACAAGCAGCTTGTTGTTACCTCCGACCGTCCGCCAAAGGATATTAAAGCACTCGACGAGCGAATCAGAAACCGACTCGAAAGTGGTGTTATCACCGATATTGCTCCTCCCGAATTCGAAACTCGCGTCGGAATTATAAAAAGAAAGGCCCAGATGATTGGCCTCGACCTCGACGACGACGTGGTATTCTATATTGCCGAAAATATTAAGCAGAATATCCGTCAACTCGAAGGTACGGTTAAAAAGCTGCAAATGAACTTTCAGCTCGACCATCAAAAGCCGACAATCGCTTATGTTCAGAATGTTATCAGGGATATAAAGAATGACTTTTTACCCGAGCCGGTGACTGTGCCAAAGATTATTGACGAGGTTACTCGCACCTACGGCATTACCACCGACGACGTTATGAGCAAAAAGCAGAATGCCCCTATTACAAAGGTTCGTCAAATTTGTATGTATATCGTTCGTGAAATTACCGAAATGTCACTCGAAGAAATTGGAAAGAACTTTGGTAAAAATCATGCGACCGTACTTCATTCAATCAATAAAGTTTCCGAACTTATGGCAACCCAGCCGAGAGAAAAGAATGTTATCGAGGACATAATTAAGAACCTCAACACACAAAAGGACTAATAAAACTTTAACAAACACTTTAACAATTAACTTTAAAGTCGTGTTAAAGATTTTGAAAACTATTTTTTCTTTAACATTTCAACATTTTTAAAAAAATTTAATGAACATAAATAATAAAGTGAAAAGCATTGGTGTTACTTGATTTTTAAGAGGTATTAACATTTTAACACCCTCTACTACTAAGACTATTTTTTACCTTTTTTATTTATAAAAAAACTGCGTTTTTTATCCTTTGTCACCCGTTGTCATGTTAAAGCTTGAATTAAAAACCGATTTACTATTTTTATAAAAAAATTTCATTGCCGTAAAGGAGAATAAAATATGAAATTCACTTGTGACAGAGATACCATCTGCGAAGCTGCAGGTCACGTTTCGCGCGTTGTTTCACAAAAAACGGCGGTTCCTGCACTTTCGGGCATTCTCGTTATCGCAGACAGGGGGAAAATTACCCTCTGTGGCTACGACCTTGAAACAGGAATGGAAACCGAAATTGATGCTCAGGTTGACGAATGTGGTCGCATTATTCTGGATGCAAAGCTTTTTTGCGATATTGTACGTAAATTACCTGAAGAAAAGATTACAGTATCAATCGACGATCGTTTGATGTGCCACATTACAAGCGGAAATTCAAAATTTTCACTGGTCGGAATTAACGCTGACGAATATCCCGAGCTTCCGCAGGTCATCGGAGCAAAGACCATTTCGATTCCGTCGGCAATGCTTACCTCAATGGTAAGACAGACCATTTTCTCCTGCGCAGTTCCCGGAAATTCAAAGCCGGTTCACACCGGTATTATGTACGAAATCGAAAATGGCATACTTCGTCTTATTGCCGTTGACGGTTTCCGCGTAGCTATCCGTCAGGAAAAGATTGATTTTGAAGGGGTAATTCGCTTTATCGTACCGGCCAGGGCCATGAGCGAGGTGCTTCGTCTGATTACCACCGACGCGGATATTAAGATTACCATGTCAAAGAGACATATTATCTTTACTGTCGATGGATTTATGATTATTTCGCGTTTGCTTGATGGCGACTTTTTCAGCTATGAGCGAATTTTGACCGACGAGGTTAATACAACCCTTTCGGCTGATACCCGACTTCTTATTGATATGATTGAGCGTGTAAGCACGGTTATTGTTGATAAAGAAAGAAGAAAGACACCCATTTGTTGTAACATCAGCGACGGCGTGTTTAAGGCAACCTGTACCACCGACGTTGGTAGCGCAACAGACGAAATTCCCGTTGATATGGAAGGAAAAAATATCAATATTGGATTTAATTTCCGTTATTTGTTAGAGGCCCTTCGTGCAAGTGAAAGTGACAAGCTTGTTTTACAGCTTAATCAGGCGGATAAGCCGCTCTTTATGCGTCCGATTGATGGCGACAGTTTCCTTTATATTGTACTTCCGGTGAGATTAAAATGACAGATATTAAGATAACAACCGATTTTATACGTCTCGATAGTTTCATTAAGCTGGCTAATTTGGTCGGCAGTGGCGGTCAGGCAAAAATGATTATTCAGGACGGACTGGTTAAGGTTAATGACGATGTCTGTACCATGCGTGGAAAAAAGCTGTATGGCGGAGAAATTATCTCGGTCGATGGCGAAATTTTAAGGGTTGTAAAGGAATGATTGTGTGATTGTAAATCACGTTCAATTTGACCGTTTTCGTAATTTGAAAAAGGGTGAAATTTCCTTTTGCGACGGAATAAACGTTATTTACGGCGAAAATGCCCAGGGAAAAACCAATATTTTAGAGGCAATTTGGCTTTTTACGGGGGCAAGGAGTTTTCGAGGCGCAAGGGAAAGTGAAATTATTGCGTACGAAAATGAATGTGCCGAGATAAAGATGACCTTTTTTGCCGAAAAGCGCGAGCAAAATGCCGAAATTCGCTTCGGCAAGGATAAGGACGCCTTTCTTAACGGAGTAAAAAAGGGGTCACCGTCTAAATTTGGCGGAGTGATAAAGGGTGTCATTTTTTCGCCCGACCATTTATCGCTGATAAAGAGTGGACCAAGTGAAAGGCGTAGCTTTATTGACATTGCGATTACCCAATTAAATCCGCAGTATTCCTCACTTCTAAATAGATATAACCGAGCGGTTACCCAGCGAAATTCGATATTAAAGGATATTCGCTTTCATAGTGGTCTGGACGAAATGCTGGATGCGTATGAGCAGCAGTTAGCTCTTTTGGGCGCAAAAATTGTGCGATACAGAAAGAGATACGTTGAACTGATTTGCCAAGAAGTACCAAAAATTTTTGAAGGGCTTTCGGCAGGCAAGGAAAGAATTGAAATAAGCTACGTTTCTGCCGCCGAGGACGAGGAAGGGCTCGTAAAACTGCTAAAAGAAAGCAGAAAAGAGGATTCGCTGACGGCTACAACCTCAGTCGGACCGCACAGAGACGATATTGAGGTACTGATAAACGGCAGATCGGCAAGACGATTTGGCTCACAGGGGCAGCAGAGGTCGTGCGTACTGATGCTAAAACTGTGTGAAGCAGAAATTTTGTATAAAAATGGCGGTGAGCAGCCGATAATTTTGCTCGACGATGTGATGAGCGAGCTGGATGAGCAGAGGCAGGACTACATTCTCAACCATTTGAGTGGACGTCAGGTGTTTATCACCTGCTGTGATAAAAATTCGATTGACCGAATGCGTCGCGGAAGGTCCTTTGAGATAAAGGATGGCGAAATTTTTGCCGACAAAGAGGACGAGTGCGCTCAATAACGAGAACTAAATTGGGTAAAGTAGCATAAAGCACGATTTAGTCGGTAAATTTGTGATAAAAAGTGACCGATTTGTGTCATTCAATGTCAGGGTGATGTCGTGGTATTCTTTTGAATGGGCGGTTGGTATGGCGGCAGATATTGTGGCGGCTTGAATGGGTGGCAGATATTGTGGTTGATTGAATATGACGCTGGGTGACGCGACATATTGACCACCGCGAAAATTTAATGAGAGGGAGAAAAAATGTTTTTACATATCGGCGTGGATACTGTGATAAAAACCGAGGATATTATCGGCATTTTTGACCTCGATACCTCCACCGTCTCAAAGCACACGCGAAAATATCTCAACATGGCGCAAAAAAACGGAAGGATAATTACCGTCACCGACGATTTGCCAAAATCATTTATCGTTTGCACCGACGAGGACGACAGGAGTAAAAAAATTATTTACCTTTCGCAAATTTCGTCCCAAACCCTTCTCAAACGAGCCGGAAACATCGGCGAAAATTACTTAAAGCGCATACAAAAATAGTTTCAAAAAAATAATCGGAAAAAACTTTTCCGTTCATATAAATTAAGTTCAAAAAAAGCAAAAAATCCCTGCCGTTGCTTATTTTTTAGAGTGACGGACAAAAGGTTAAAAGGAGATAAAAAGGTGAGTAACGAATTAAACGCAACAAACCTCAATACACCAATCACCGAAAAGTATGACGAATCCTCTATTCAGGTACTCGAAGGACTCGAAGCCGTTAGAAAACGTCCCGGTATGTATATCGGCTCGACGGGTGAGAGAGGACTTCATCACCTCGTTTACGAAATAGTTGATAACGCTATCGACGAGGCCCTTGCCGGCTACTGTACTCATATCGAGGTTGACATTCTGGAGGGTGACATTATCCGCGTTACCGATAACGGACGTGGTGTCCCCGTAGGAATGCACCCGAAAATGGGTATCCCGACGGTTGAAGTTGTTTATACCATCCTTCACGCAGGCGGTAAATTCGGCGACGGCGGATACAAGGTTGCAGGTGGACTTCACGGCGTAGGTGCGTCGGTAGTTAACGCGCTGAGCGAATACCTCGAAGTAGTAGTCCGCAACGGCCAAAACATCTATCGTCAGCGCTACGAAAGAGGTAAAACGGTTACTCCCCTCGACATAATCGGCAAAACGAATGAGACAGGTACCACAGTTACCTTTAAGCCCGACCCGACCCTTTTTACCGATACTACCGTTTACGATTTTGACATATTGGCAAAGAGATTGCAGGAGCAATCCTTCCTTAACGCAGGAATCAAGATTACCCTCTCCGACCTTCGTGGCGAGGAGGAAAAGAGCCAGACCTTCCATTACGAAGGCGGTATCAGAAGCTACTGCGAATATCTCTTGGCTGGAAAGAAGAAAGACCCCCTTCACGACGATGTAATCTATATGTCGACCGCCAATGATAAGGGGTCGGCAGAAATTGCGATTCAGTTTAATACAGGATATGACACAAATATCATTTCCTTTGCGAATACAATGCACACCATCGACGGCGGTACCCACGAATCCGCCTTTAAGACGGCAGTAACCCGCGTTATCAACAGCTATGCGAAGAAGTTTAAGTTCCTGAAGGAAAGCGACACCAATCTTCGCGGTGAGGACGTTCAGGAAGGTATGATTGCCGTTGTCAGCGTAAAGCTTGAGGATGCCCAGTTTGAATCCCAGACAAAGGCAAAGCTCGGCAATACCTGGATGGGTACAATGGTTAGCCAGATGATTGGCGAACAGCTCATGGATTATCTCGAAAATAATCCCGCAGTGGCAAAGATTATTATTAACAAGACGATTGCTTCCGCAACCGCTCGTGAAGCCGCACAGAAGGCACGTGAGGTTTCGCGTAAGAAGGACGGACTTTCCCGCGCCAGAATGCCAGATAAGCTGACCGATTGTATTTCGGACGATGCAACAAAGACCGAAATCTACATCGTCGAGGGAGACTCGGCAGGTGGCTCGGCTTGTGACGGCAGAAATAAGACATATCAGGCAATTTTACCCCTTTGGGGAAAGATGCTCAACGTTGAAAAGGCACGAATTGACAAGGTTTACGGCAACGATAAGCTGACACCGGTCGTTACCTCTCTCGGTACCGGAATCGGTGACGATTTTAACATCGAAAAGCTCCGTTATCATAAGATTATTATTATGGCGGATGCCGACGTTGACGGTGCGCATATTCGTACCCTGTTGCTCACCTTCTTCTTCCGCTATATGCCGGCTCTGATTGAGGAAGGACACATTTTCCTCGCTCAACCGCCGCTTTTCAAGGTAACGGCAAAGGGCTCAAAGGGTAAGAATTTCAGATACGCATTCTCTGATGATGAACGTGACACCTTTATCGCCGAGTTTGGCGGTAGCGAAAAGGTCGACGTTCAGCGATACAAGGGTCTCGGTGAAATGGATCCCGAACAGCTGTGGGAAACCACTATGGACCCGCAAACCCGTACAATGCTCAAGGTAACAATGGAGGATGCAGAGCTTGCTGATGCCGCATTTACCTTGCTGATGGGTGACGAGGTCGAGCCGAGAAGAAAATTCATTGAGGACAATGCCCTCAACGTAACAAATTTGGATATTTAAGGGGTGGTGAGTGAAAATGGCAAACAAAGAAACGGTCTATTGGCCCAAGGACGAAGAAACTAAAATCATACCGGTTGAAATCGTTGACGAGGTTAACAAAAGCTTCCTCGACTATTCAATGTCGGTAATTGTCAGCCGTGCTTTACCCGACGTTCGTGACGGATTTAAGCCGGTTCACCGCCGTATTCTCTATACAATGTACGAAAACGGACTGACCCCCGACAAGCCACACCGTAAATGTGCCGACACGGTAGGTTCGGTTCTCGGACGTTATCATCCGCACGGTGACTCCTCGGTTTATGACGCGATGGTTCACATGGCGCAGGACTTTTATCTCCGCTATCCGCTGGTTGACGGACACGGAAACTTCGGTTCAATCGACGGATACCCTGCTGCTGCCTACCGTTATACCGAATCCAGAATGAACAAGCTTTCGACCCACATGCTTGACGATATTGACAAGGAAACGGTCGATTTTGTACCCAACTATGACGACAGATTAAAGGAACCCTCGGTATTGCCTACCCGCTTCCCGACACTTCTGGTCAACGGAACTCAGGGTATCGCCGTAGGTATGGCAACCAATATTCCGCCGCACAATCTGGGCGAGGTTATCGACGGAATGTGCTGCCTTATCGACAATCCCGATGCCGAGCTTGACGAAATTTGTCAGCATATCAAGGGACCCGACTTCCCCACCGGCGGTATCGTTATGGGAATGTCAGGAATCCGTGCCGCGTATGCAACCGGTCGCGGAAAGATTATCATGCGCGCAAAAACCGAAATAGAGGAGCTGGCATCGGGCAAATTCCGCATTGTCATCACCGAAATTCCGTACATGGTTAATAAAAAGGAGCTCGTAAAGTCGATTTATGACCTCGCCGTTGAAAAGCGCGTGGAAGGAATTGACGACGTAGTTGACCATTCGAGTAAGCGTGACGGAGGTATCCGCATTGTCGTTGACCTCAAACGTGACGCTAATCCGCAGGTCGTACTCAACAAGCTCTTTGCCTATACAAAGTTGCAAAGCACCTTTGGCGCAATCAACCTTGCGCTCGTAAACGGACGTCCGAAAATCCTCACCTTGAAGGAAATGCTCATGCACTATATTGATTTCCAATGCGAAATCGTCGAGCGCAGAACGAGATATTTCTTACGCAAGGCGCAGGAAAGGGCTCACATCCTCGAAGGACTCAAAATTGCGCTCGACTTCATCGACGAGGTAATCGCAATTTTACGCGCGTCAAAGACGGTTGCCGAGGGTAAGGAAGCGCTCATCAATCGCTTTAATTTGAGCGAGGTTCAGGCGGCTGCTATTGTCCAGATGCGACTCGGTCAGTTGACAGGACTCGAAAGAGAAAAAATCGAAGAAGAACTCGCCGAATTGGTCGAAAAAATCAAGGAATACCAGGAAATTCTTGCAAATCATGAGCTTGTCCTTGATATTGTAAAGACCGAGGCACTCAACATCCGCGACAAGTATGCTGACGACCGCCGTACCGAAATTACTGCCGTCAGCGGTGACGTTGACATCGAGGACCTCATTCCCGAAAATGAAAACGTCATTACCCTTTCGCAGATGGGATACATAAAACGCGTGGTTTCGGACGAATTTGGACTCCAGAATCGCGGCGGCAGAGGTAAAAAAGGCGCAGTCAACCGTGACGAAGACGTTACAAAGCAGATGTTTGTCTGCTCGTCCCACGACCGACTCCTCTTCTTTACCAACATGGGTAGAATGTATAAGCTCAAAGCTTATGAAGTACCCGAAGGCAGCCGTACCTCAAAGGGACTCAACATTGTTAACGTACTGCCGCTTCTCCCGGATGAAAAGGTCAGCGTAATGGTTAAGGCAAACGACCTTTCGGAAGAGGGCAAATATCTTTGTATGGTTACAAAGCGCGGTGTTATCAAGCGTACCGAGCTTAACAAATACGATTCAAACCGCAAGGGCGGTATCAACGCAATCGTCCTCGACGAAGGTGACGAGCTTAAATGGGTTCAGCTCACCGACGGTGAACGTGACCTGCTGGTTGCTACTCGTGACGGTTGGGCAATTAGGTTCAAGGAAACCGATTGCCGTCCGATTGGACGTACTGCTCGCGGAGTTAAGGCAATCACCCTTCGCGGAGATGACGAGGTTGTCGGAATGGTTCAGGTTGACGAGAATAAGACACTTCTCACCGTCACCGAGACCGGCTTCGGCAGAAGGTCGCCGTTTGACAACTATCGCACCCAGACCAGAGGCGGAAAGGGTATCACCAACTACCGCACAGCCAAATTTGGCAAGGTTGCGGCTGTTCACGCCGTTGATGAGGGTGACGATGCAATCATTATCACCAGCGGCGGTATCGTAATCCGCGTTTATACCGAAAGTGTCAGCATCTTTGCCCGTCCGTCAAAGGGCGTTCGAGTAATGAAGCCCGACGAAGGCACATTCGTTGTCACGATGGAACTTGCCGAGCATAACGACGAGGAAGAAACCATCGAGGTTATCGACGACGGAAGTGGCGCAGAGGGAGCAGAAACTCCTGACGAAGCCGCATCGGTAGAAGAGGAAGTAATCCTCGACGAAGCCGAAGAGATAGTCGAAGAAGACGACGCCGACGAAGAATAATCGGTAGAGAAAAGAATACGATGTAAAAACTCCCCTGTCAGTAA
>JAFOCB010000187.1 GCA_017381515.1 Clostridia bacterium
GGCATTTTTGACCTCAATGGCAACCGCGTGTATGGTAAAACCGTGACGGTGAATGCCGCAACGTTTAATATAAAGACGGTTGACAATGCGATTGCCTTCCGTTCACTCGGTGTTGGTGAATATTACTATCGTATCACCGCTACCAACGATTACGGCACATTTGACGTTATCAATTACGATTTCAAGGTAGTTACCGAGCTTCCGACCGAGCCGGAGCCGGAACCCGAGCCGGAGCCGGAACCCGAGCCGGAGCCGGAACCCGAGCCGGAACCTGAACCCGAGCCGGAGCCGGAACCCGAGCCGGAACCTGAACCCGAGCCCGTTTACTGCAAGGTTGTTTTCGACGCTAATGGCGGCGAATGTGACACCGAAAGCGCTACATATACGGTAGGCACAGTAGTAGGTGAGTTGCCCGTCCCGACACGCGAGGGTTACACCTTCCTCGGCTGGTTTAATGCTAACGGAGAGAAACTTTCGGGAGCCGACCTCATCGACGGCACCATAACTGTAACTGCACGGTGGGAGAAAAATGGTCCTACCGCCGACGCTCTTGCTTGGACAGAGGAACTTGACGTTTTTGCCGCATTTATAATCGGTGAAAGCGGTGCTATCGGGCGAAACGTGCCTTATGAGGAATATCTCGATACCGATACTGTTGCTTGTGAATACGAGCCGAATGAAATAATACTGATTATTGCCTCGACCACCAATTACTACGGCGAAAAATGGTACTTGACCGAGGAGGGCGACTGGATAATTTCGACCGATGGCGAAATATACTATGAGCTTGCTCCCTTTACGCTGTCGGAGGATACAAACTATCCCGACCGTATTAAGCTTGCCTATTCGTCATACAAGCTGATGGGTACGATTACATCGCTCGGTGGCAATATTACGACGGTAAACGGAGGCATTTTTGACCTCAATGGCAACCGCGTGTATGGTAAAACCGTGACGGTGAATGCCGCAACGTTTAATATAAAGACGGTTGACGATGCAATTGCCTTCCGTTCACTCGGTGTTGGTGAATATTACTATCGTATCACCGTAACCAACGATTATGGCACATTTGACGTGATTGATTACTATTTCAAGGTGGTAGCAACTCTGCCCAAATACGTCACCATCACCTTTGACGCAAATGGCGGTGAATGTGACATTGATGAAATGCAGGTTACCTTTAAGGGCGAAATCGGTGAGCTGCCGATTCCCGAAATGGACGGCTACAACTTTGTCGGCTGGTACAATGAGCTTGGCGACGAAATCACCGAATTTACCATTGCCGATATGGACATGACCATCTATGCCTTATGGGAAGAAAAGCCCATTGTAAAGGGCGATACCGACGGCGACGGAATGCTTGACGCGACCGACCTTTTACGTATGCAGCAGTATATTTTCGGTCAAATTGATTTTGGCACAGAGTCCGAAATCGACATCGATATGAACGACGACGGAAGTATTGACGCGACCGACCTTGTAATAATGCAGATGATGATTTTATTACTCGCATAAATGAATAAAACCGACAAGGTATTGCCTTGTCGGTTTTTTATTTTTACAGATATTTTTTCATTTTGTTGATAAAGTTCTGTTCCGATTTTGCAAAGTTTTTTGCCTGATTGATAACGTCGGGGTCGGCGCGATTATACTTGTTTGCGTCGCGAAGTAGACCTATCATCGACATTGTGTTGCCCTGAATGACCATTTTTGCGATTGCAGAAGGGTCGTCGCGTTTCATCAGATGCATTTTCATCGATGCCTTTGCCATGGCGGAAATGTTCTTTGCGCTGCGACGTTTGGGATAAATTCCGTTTCGGGTGAGATCCTTTTCCGCCACCTTTTTAATGTCGCGGTACTCGGCTCGTTTCATGGCTAATTCGTGGATAAGCTCGGGATTTTCGGCGGAATTGATTACGGCGGAAAGAGTGTCCTTGCCAACCGCCGCGGTGGTATAAATCTCGTTTAAAAGACGGTTTGTCTGGTTCATAAAAAATCTCTCCTTTTTCGGTATCATTTCCAAAAAGGGAGAGATTATTCTTTTTTTATAAAAAAATTATTTTATGAGCCGAGCTGCGTTTATAACCGTGACCAGCATAACCGCAACGTCGGCCACAACCGCAAGCCACATTATCGGATAAACAAGCGCCGAAATCATTACCGCCGCCTTTATTATCAGCGGAAAAACGATGTTGAAACGGACGGTTTTCATGGTTTTGCGGCATATTTTGATGGCGTCGGGGAGGGCAATGAGGGAATTGCCCGTGAGGATTGCATCGGCGGCTCCAATGGCGGCATCGCTGCCCAGTCCCATCGCAAAGCCGACGTCCGATGCCGCTAAAACGGGCGCATCGTTGATTCCGTCACCGACAAAAATGACGCCTGACGAGCCCTCTTTAAGTAGGGTGACGTGGGTCACCTTGTCCTCGGGAAGCAGATTAAAATGCACCTTATTGATATTGCCCGATTTTGCGGCGGAGAGGGCATTTTTCTCGTTGTCGCCGGTGAGCAAGGTGATATTTTCGATACCGAGTGCGGTCAGATTGCTAATAACCTCGGCGGCATCACTGCGCATATTATCGGTAAAGGTGAAGCCGCCCGCCAAAATGCCGTCAATCGCGACCAAAACTTGACAATCGGTGAGATTTTTGGTGTCGATTCCCATATCATCAACCAGTCGCTTCGAGCCACAGACAATGCGCCTTTTACCGCTGAAAATGACCCCTTCACCGGGGATTTCGTTGTATTCGCCATCGTCGGTTTCGAGGTCGGTTGCCGAGCAAATTGCCTTTGCTATCGGGTGAGAGGAGGTGAGCTCTGCTGTTTTTGCCGCCGAAAGAAGCTCGTTTTCGCTGAATCCATTTGCGGTGTGAATTTGGTCTATTTTGAGTGAGCCGTCGGTGACGGTACCCGTTTTATCAAATGCCGCTGTGTCGCAAACGGCAAGTCGTTCAACGAATTTGCCGCCCTTTATGAGAATACCCTTTTTGGAAGCGGCACCAATTCCCGCAAAGAAGGCAAGCGGCACCGAAATAACCAGCGCACAGGGGCAGGCGGCAACAAGGATTGACAGCGCCTTGTATAGCCATTCGGATAGGTTGCCGCCGAGAAGGACGGGGACTATTGCAACGCAAATGCACAGTAGCATAACTGCGGGCGTATAAACCTTTGCAAATCGGGTTATCATTCGCTCGGAGCTGCCCTTTGCAGCGGCCGATTCCTCGACCAGACGGATGATTCGAGCGGCTGCCGAACTTTCGGCAGGGGCATCTGCGCGCATAAAGAGGCGTCCCTCACCATTGAGCATTCCGCTGAGCAGTTTGGTGCCTTCACGCGCCGAAAAGGGCATACTTTCGCCCGTAATTGCCGAGCAATCGACCGACGAAACGCCGCCCGTTACCTCGCCGTCAACCGCGATTCGCTCAAAGGGGTAAACGACAAGCTCCATACCCCTTTCAACCTCGTCGGCGGAGATGATTGTGCCGTCCTTTAATCGAGCGGTGTCGGGGCGAATTTCGGTCAGTTGCGAAATGGAGTTGCGGCTACGCTTTGCCGCCGTTGCCTCGACCTTTTGCCCGATAAAATTGAGCATCAGCACCAGAGCCGCTTCGGTAAATTCGCCGATGAAGCAAGCGGCAATAGCGGCGGCTGACATAAGGAACTCCTCGTCAATATCGAGGCGCAAAAGTCCCTTTATACCGCTATAAACGGTGTCGTAGCCGACAGCCGCAGCCGAAAGGATAAAGAGTGCCGCACTAATCTCTCCGCTCGTTAAAATGCCGCCGACAAAAAGCGAAACGGCGACAAAAAGGCGGATAATAAAGGCGGAAATTTTGGTATTGTGTTCATGGTTATGCGCGTGTTCATGGTTATGCGCGTGTTCGTGTTCGTGAGCGCCTTTGTCGTCGTGGTCGTCGTCGTCGCGGTGCTGGTCGGCATCAAAGGTACTATCGCGTAGGTCGGCATCCTTTTGCGTCGAGCTTTCGGTACTCGTACCTTGCCCGAGGCAGAGTCGCTTTGCCGCCGCGTTATATGCGCGGACGGTGACTCCGTGTCCGGTTGAACGCACCGCCTTTTTCAGCTCGGTCATAAGCGAGGGGTCGGCATTTTCTGCGGTAATCAGAATGCGCCCTGTCGCCATATTCAGCTCGGCATCGGTGACATAGTCGAGCCGTTTTATCTCGCGGACAACCTTTTCACCGCAGGCGGCGCAGTGAAAGCCGTCGAGCGAATATTCATAAATCATAATGATAAAAAACCTCTTTTCAGGTCGAAAAATGGTCGCAAATAAAAACAATATATGAGCAACTGTTCATATATTATCGCAGGAAATGCCGTTTGTCAAGAGGGGAGGAGAGAAAAATTGTTTATTAAGGAGTAAGGCGAAAAGCACCGGGGCAAACAGCTTCGCGAATATCCTACTTGTCAAGGGGTGGGGGCGGTGGTATAATTAGTTTCGGGAGTGAGATTATGCAGAAGCTCATGAGCCGAATGAGGTCGGCCATTCAAAAATATAATATGATTGAGGATGGGGACGTTATTGCCGTCGGCGTTTCGGGTGGCAAGGACTCGGTCGCGCTGCTGGTTGCCCTTTGTGAAATGCGACGCTTTTATCCCAAAAAGTACGAGGTAAAGGCGATTACCCTCGACCCTTGCTTTAACGGAGTCGAAACCGACTATTCGCCTATCGAAAGATTATGCGAACAGCTCGAAATCGAGTATATCGTCCGCCGAACACAGCTCGGCGAAATCATTTTTGAGGCGAGAAAGGAGTCGAATCCCTGCTCACTTTGTGCCAAAATGCGCCGAGGAATGCTCCACGACGAGGCGAAAAAGGCGGGGTGCAACAAGGTTGCGCTCGGGCATCACCTCGACGATGCGGTGGTCACATTTTATATGAATTTGCTTCGCGGTGGTAATATCGGCTGCTTTTCGCCGGTCACCTACCTGTCGCGAAAGGATATTTTCACCATTCGCCCGATGATTCTCGCATACGAAAAAGAGGTTCGCCACGCTGTAAGGAGCCGCGACCTACCTGTTGTAAAATCGGCCTGTCCCGTTGACGGAATCACCGAGCGTCAGCGGATAAAGGACCTCGTTTGGTCACTCGAAAGGCAAAGCGGCTACGACGCCCTGTATCAAAAGACGATTGGAGCGCTTCAAAGGGCGAAAATCGACGGCTGGGGCATCGACGACGGCGCGGAAAAAGAAACCGCCGAATAAGAGTTAATAATGAAAAAAGCCACGCGACTGCACAAGTCACGTGGCTTTTTTTATCATTTTCATTCGCCGATATACTCGAATCGGGAAAAGGTTTTTCCTTCTCGGGTGACCGTTTCGCAGAATATTTCGGCACTTCGCACCCACAACTCGCCGTCGCCGTACAACGCGCGGTAAACGACCACGTCTTCAAGGGTTTCGCTATCCTTTGCGATGCAGATAACCTCGTATTCGCCGCCCTTAAAGTGACGGTATTTTCCGATTTTTATTTCCGACAATGAGGTTGCCCCCTTTTTTTACAAAATCGCGGTTGCGATGTCGAAATAAATAATCAACGACAGCGCATCGACAATGGTGGTGATAAAGGGACTCGCCATAACCGCGGGGTCGAAACCAACCCTTTTTGCCAAAACGGGCAGTATGCAACCGACTAATTTTGCCGTTACGATGGTGGCAACGAGGGTCAAGCTGACAACAACGGCGGTCATCGTAGTCGGTCTGTCGATTAAGAGCAGTTTACCGAATGTAGCAACCGCCATGGTGACGCCGCAAAGAATCGACACGCGAAGCTCCTTCCACACGATGCGGAGAATGTCGCCCATTTCGACCTCACCCAGTGACAGCGCACGGATAACAGCAACCGATGCCTGCGAACCGGCATTACCGCCCGTACCCATCAGCATGGGCATAAATGCCGCAAGTCCGAGAGTAGCCAGTGCGGTATCGTAGCGGTTGATAATCACGCTGGTAAAGGTAGCAGAAATCATGAGCAGAAGCAGCCAGGGAATACGCTTCCACCATGTTTCGAAAACGCCTGTTTTGAGATACGGCTTATCGGTAGGGGTGATAGCCGCCATCATTTCGATATCCTCGGTGGCCTCCTGCTCGATAACGTCGATAGCGTCGTCGATGGTGATAATGCCGACCAGTCGATTTTCGTGGTCAACAACCGGCATTGCGAGAAGGTCGTACATCTGCAATTTCTGTGCCGCTTCCTCTCGGTCGTCGGTGGTGAGTACCGAAATAACGTCCTCGTCCATAATGTCGCTGATAAGCGCATCATTTTCGGAAAGCAAAAGCCATTTTGCCGAAACGATACCTTTCAGATACCTGTTCTGGTCGGTGACGTAGCAGGAATAGATGGTTTCCTTGTCGATACCTGTTCGTCTGATGGTCTGGAAAGCATCGGCTACCGTCATATTTTCTTTTAAATTAACGTACTCGATTGTCATAATCGAGCCGGCAGAATCCTTTGGATATTTGAGGATTTGGTTAATCATTTTGCGCGTAGCTTCGTCGGTGTTTTGAAGAATTCGGCGAACAACGTTGGCCGGCATTTCCTCGACAATGTCAACCGCGTCGTCGAGGTAAAGCTCGTCAAGCACCTCTTTTAGCTCGTTGTCGGAAAAGGCCTTTATCAGCGCCTCCTGGTTATCAGCTTCGAGCTCGACGAAGGTTTCGGCTGCCTGCTCCTTCGGCATAAGACGAAAAAGCAGCGAAATCTCTCGCTTATCCATATCCTCGAACATTTGCGCAACGTCAGCAGGGTGCATTTCAAGCAATATGTCGCGCACTGTTGCGTACTTTTTCTGTTCGAGAAGTTCCTTTATTACATGTATCAGTTCCAATTTTTACTCCTCCTTTTTCAAGGGGAAGATGGCGTTTTATTTTACGCCGAAAATGTCGGCATAAAAAACGCTATGACTCCCATATTTGCACAATCGCGGTGATAAACTATTACTGCCCGAGGCGTCCATGCCGTCACTTCCTTTTTTTCTGAAAATATAAAAAATACCGCTCGACTTGAATTTTTCTAAAAAAATCAAAAATCGAACAGCAGCAATTAACTCTATTTTGCCCAATTTTTTCGGCAATTTCACCTTTTGTCCGCCGAAAATGAGGGCTATATTTATTTTTTTGCCACCGTTCAAGCTTCAGCTTCGCATGGCGATGAAATTGCATTAGATTATGCCTTGGTTTCGACATAGCCTGTTGACCGGCTTGCAGTGTCTCCACTGCTTCGCGGCAGCAATCCGTATCCATGTGGTAGCC
>JAFOCB010000188.1 GCA_017381515.1 Clostridia bacterium
CACAATTTACTTTATAAAAGCGGCATAAATTTCAGATTCGCAGGACCTAAAAAGGCGCACGACCCCAGAATGCCCGAAAGATATTACTATCATGCGGGTTACGGCGGTAATACGATTGGCCCTGATAATAGCAGAAATGGCAACGTTTTTTCACGTCTTCCCGAAATATTGAAGGAAAGAATAGATATTGCCCTTCTCATGCTTGGAAGAAACAATTATTTTCAGTGCATCGACCTCGATAGAATCGACGAGGTGTATTATAATTTCATTAAGGAAATGCTTTCGCATCAACCCGAGATGCACATTTTTGTCGGTTCTATGAACTATTCAAAGGCAGGTAATTCGCCTAATGACCCGGCTTTGAGCGGATTAAACCGACTCCTCCCCGGCGTTTGCGATAAGCTGAAAAATGAAGGCCATAACGTATATTTTGTCGATATTGCGACCATCACAAATTTAGGTCCGGTTGACTTTAAGCCGTACGATAATACGCATCCTAACGATATTGGGCAAGAAAAAATTGCAAAAGCTTGGTTTAACGCTATCTTACCAGTCGTAAAAGAATTAAATAAACCCGACCATAATCAGATTCGTATCGAAAATTTTCGTTTAAACACCGATAATCTCAAATTAAAGGTTAACGAAGAATTTCACCTTTTACCCATATTCACCCCGTCAAATCCTGACGAATTCACAGTATTGTGGTCAAGCAGCGACAATCAAACGGTAAAAGTCGATACACTCGGACGAATCACCGCTTTGAAGGAAGGAAAAGCAACCATTTACGGCGAATGTCTTAATGGCGGATTTATTTCTTCATGCGATATAGAAGTAAGCAAAGCGATACCAAGAAAAATGGCTCCCATTTTCGAATGCTCATTTTCGGACAAAGAAAAATGGACAGGCAACGTCAATTATATTGATAACAACAATGTAATTCTATGGTTTATTAGAAGCCAATGTAAAATTAACACGGTTAAAAAACTCACATCATCAAATAAATTTATTCTTCAATTCGAGTATGAGGTAACCGATAATAAAGGCAAGTATTTTGGCACCTACACATCGCTTAAATTCAATGGTCTCGAAATGAGAATATATGATGGTACGACAAAGTTTGAAGTGCGCTATAATGACGAAATTTTAGCCACGCATAACAGCTTCTTTGATATAGAAGCGCGTACGTACAGGATGGAATATAATAATGGCAAAATTTCATTATATAAAGGTGGAGAGACCATTATTTCAGTTGACAAAGAAATTGAGCTATCCCCTTCTGATATTGAGTTATACTCTAACGAAGGCGAAAGATTGTGTATCATAAGTAACATAAAATTGTTCAATCTCCTTTGATTTTGTTTTATTTGAACAATAAACCCTTTTCTATTTTTGTTTTTTTGTCAATATAAAAAAATTCTTTTTGTAGTATAATTTATTGATAGTTAATGGTTGAAAGGATTGATCCGAATGAAAAATGCAATAAGAATTATTTCAGGAATCATTATATTTGCGCTTATTGCTGTAAGTATATTTGTACCTGTTAGCGTCAGTGCTGCAAACTATACAGCACCTGCAAATGCAAAATTTATCACTGACGTTACCGTCGGACGTATTTTAGCCGGAATCACACCCGGTACAACCGTTTCCGACCTTGAAACTATGTTTAGCGGTTACACCTTAAGCGTAAAAAATGCTTCAAATGCAACTATTACCGGTAATACAAAGATAAGCACAGGATGTAAAGTGTCTGTTTTATCATCGGGTTCAACCGTCGATACCTTTATAACCATTATTTATGGCGACGTTAATAACGACGGTATCATTGATTCAACCGACTCGGTTGCAATTATCCAAGCTATTACAGGAAATACAACCTTCGATAGAATCAATTTCCTTGCTGCTGATATTACTAATGATAAGAAAAACAATGCAACCGACCTTCTCAATATGTCGTTACATTTGCTTGACGTAAATGCAATTAGCCAAACTGCATCATCCGAAGTTAAAACACTCGGGAAAAAGGTTAGAATAGTTACCATTGGAGACTCAATCACCGACTGTATCGGCTCTGTTAATTCGTACAGAACAAAGCTTTCAATGAACCTTTATAATGCCGGTGCAAATATTGAGTTTGTCGGTCCCAGAGAAAGCGGCGACTCCAGAACTACAAAAAGATACAGAAAACACGCAGGTTATTCCGGATTCGTTGTAGGTCCTACTACTCCAAATGCAAATGTTCCCGACAGTATTTATCATAAGCTTAACGATATTTTCCCTTACGACAGTTCCGGAAATGTTAAGGATATTGCGGACATCGGTCTGATGATGATTGGACACAATAATTATTTTAAGAATGTTTCACTGGCAACAACCAACGGAAAACACCCGTTAGAAGATGAGTATAAAAATCTCGTTAGAGAAATCTTTGCTCGTCAGCCAAATTTAACCCTTTACTGCGCGACAATGATAAACGAAGCAAACGGTCATTCGCCCGATTATAATTACCAGGATGGCGGCACAAACAACAAAAACTTTGGATTTACATACGATCAAGCCGAAAATGCCAATCTTCATAACTGGGTCGAAGACCTTGTAAAAGAAGGATATGACGTTAGATACTTTGACCTTTGCAACGCTACCAATCTTTGCGCTGCTAATGGCGACTTTGACCCGAGTGACGGCGTTCATCCGAACGAAGTAGGACAAGCAAAAATGGCTGATGCGTGGTTCGCTCGAATCGTTGATGACGTACTTGCAAGAAATAGTGTAGAATCCAGCGGTACAACCGATAAAAAAGTTACCTCGGTTAAATTAGATAGAAGCGAAATCACCCTTTACGAAGGATACGATGACATACTTACTGCTACAATTTCGCCATCCGATGCCGATTTTTCGACGGTTGTTTGGACATCAAATAACAATTCGGTTGCAACTGTTGATACCTTTGGCAATATTAAGGCGGTGTCACCGGGAGTTACCATAATTTCCGCGGCAAGTCTTTCGGGTAATATGAGTGACGTTTGTAAG
Source organism: Clostridia bacterium (assembly GCA_017381515.1). GTDB lineage: Bacteria > Bacillota > Clostridia > Oscillospirales > Acutalibacteraceae > UMGS1976. The sequence continues at coordinate 3,028 of JAFOCB010000188.1, forward strand.
GTTACTGTTTTAAAGGATCCCGAATCCAGCGAAATGCCAACTAACCTTTTACAAACCAACTTTAATCCGGCTGATAAGGGCTTATTTGCCGAAGGCAGTGACGTCGATCTCTTTAACAATCAGGTGTACCTCGGCGGATATGGTTGCCGACTCATTTCACCGAAATTCAATTTAGGTAACAAGTGGACGGTTTCATTAACTCAAACCTGTCCTAACAATTTCATATTCTCGTGGGGTGAAACCTACTATACCGACTTTACAATCGGTAAGATTAAGGTACGTATTGCCGACTGTGCCCGAATTTATAAAATTTATTATGACGATGTAGAAATCGCTTCGGTTTCGGGTTCGTACGACAGAACCACCTGCCGCTTCACCATCCGCTATGATAAAGGCAATATCAAAATTCTCAAAGAAAATCCCACAACAGGTTCAAAGAAAATAATGCTCGAAGCACAAACACCAAACGAAAATTATTACACCACCTGTGAATTATACAATTACGAAATTAAGAGGGATTGCAAAATGACGGCATTCTCGATAAACACAATCAGATAATTAACAAAAAGCGTTGAAACTAAAATAGTTTCAACGCTTTTTTACTGCTACAATGTTTATGTAACAGTATTTATTTCAGAATTTAAGCCAAA
>JAFOCB010000189.1 GCA_017381515.1 Clostridia bacterium
AATTCACCATCACACAAACCGACTATATCGGAAGCGGTATTATATCACTTTCACATAAATTTACTAATCAGTAAAGGATTTACAAAACAATGGATTTTACACCGATTATTACTATTGATAGCATAAAATGGGAACGAGTTATTCTCAATATAGCTGGAAAAATCAAAAATATCGACCAGAATGCCGTTTCATTTTCACTTTACAACGGTGACGTTTCTCTGCCCCTTACATCGGTTCAGTTTATTGACGAATATTATCTAATCCGTCTCAATATCAGCACGGCTAATATCGATTGCACATATCTGAGTGACGGCGAATGGACCGTAATGGCGCAGGATAAGGTTACGGGTATAAAATATATGCCGACTATTTCAGACGACCTGTTTTGCGACGACGGAATAGAGGATGAATTTGTTTATTGCAGCGACAGGTCGGTCAAAATCCAGCGTTTTTATAAAACATTTGTAAAAAGCGCAAAGCATTATTACCAAGCAAATCCAACCCTCAATGCAAAAGGCGGCTTAACTCTCGATATTTTTTACCAGCACCCGAATAAGAAAAATCCGTTTATCAAATTTGCAACAGGATTCGTAAAGCTGTTCAAACCGCTTGTTTACTGGTTTAATAAATCATGGTTTAAAATCATTTTTTACGCATCAAATATGTTACCTCATTCAGGCAAAAACATACTTTTTACATCCGATTCACGTGCAGAAATCGGAGGTAATTTAGCACTCATTTATGACAGAATGTGTGAGCGAGGACTGAATAAACAGTACAAAATCCACATGATGTTTAAAGAAAGCCTCAAAACTCGACGTTCATTTGTTGATAAATTTAAAATGCCGTATCTGCTTGGCAGAGCCGACATTATACTTATTGATGATTTTAACCCCACGGTACAGCTTGTTAAATATAGAAAAGACACCAAAATAATTCAGGTATGGCATGCCTGCGGCGCATTTAAAACTGTTGGTTTCAGCCGACTCGGAAAACCGGGCGGTCCCGTTATGAAATCAAAGGCACACAAGCTTTATACCCACGCTATCGCAAGCTCAACCCACGTGGCAAAATTCTATGCCGAAGCGTTTGGTATTGCAGAAAATAAGGTTTACCCCACCGGTGTACCTCGCACCGACATTTTCTTTGACGACGAATATAAAATTGAGGTCAAAGAAAGAATGTATGACGCATTTGAGCAGGTAAAGGGTAAAAAGGTCATTCTCTTTGCACCGACATTCCGCGGAAATGGAGCTAAAAGCGCACATTATCCATTTGGCAAAATCAATATGCAGGCGCTTGGGAACTATTGTAAATCAACCGATAGCGTAGTGATTTTTAAGATGCATCCATTTGTTAAGACACCCATTTTCATCCCTGATGAGTTCAAGGACGTTATGATTGACGCATCTGAATATCGCGAAATCAACGATATTCTCTTTATCACCGACCTGCTGATAACCGACTATTCCTCGGTGGTTTACGAGGCATCAAGCTTGAATATTCCCATGCTATTCTATGCATTCGACCTCGATGGCTATATTTCATCTCGTGATTTTTATGAGCCGTTTGAAACCTTTGTTCCCGGCAAAATCGTCAAAACATTCGGTGAACTGATTAAGGCAATCGAAACACACGATTTTGAACAGGAAAAGGTTGCTCCGTTTAGAGATAAAAACTTTGAATATCAGGACGGGGGCTCAACCGACAGAGTCATTGACTGGCTAATTTTAGGCACAAAAGAATAAAATATTAGGAGGGCAGCTTTATGAGTAAAAATGTGATTACATCGGCATATTTTAAGCGAGCCCTTCTTTTTATTTGTGGAAAGGGTAAAAGCGGCGACATTCACTTTATTTGCAAAAATGAAAATATGCGCTTTATGCCGCTTTATAAGGACGAGGGCGAAAATGGATTTACCATTTGCTTTGATTTAGCTTCGGGATATAAAAAAGGGCCCATTCCGAGCGGAAAATGGGTGCTTAGATTCGACGGTAAAATTGATGCCGACTGTATTGATAGCCGTGATTTTAGCGACAATGGCGGAGTGTATCGAATTGATTTGAATTGCAATCATAATGAAATCAGTTTAACAAGCAGGTTGTCGCCCACAAAGGTAAATTTAACCGTACGATGCGCGGACATTATACTCAAAACGATATTTAACACGTCAAAAATAATATCGCAGCGGAAGAATCGCGTCCTTTTTACCAGTCAATCGAGAAAGTTTATTTCGGGAAATGAAAAGGATGTTTTGGACGAAATTTTAAAAAGAGACGAGCTTAAAAATCGACTCAAAATTAAATATTCATTTACTGATAAACCAAATTTTAATTATTATATTAAGACGGCGTGGATGCTTGGGCAAAGTGAAATGGTAATTATCGACGATTATCACCCGATTATCTATCGATTCAATTACGATAAGAAGGTGAAAATCACTCAGCTTTGGCACGCTTGCGGTGCATTTAAGACATTTGGTTATAGCCGACTCGGTAAAGAGGGTTCATTACGCTTTGACTCAAATGCGCACAGACGATATACCCACGCATTTGTCAGCGGTGATGGAGTTAGGAAATATTATGCCGAGGCATTCGGTATCCCTATGGAATGCGTTTATGCTACCGGTGTCCCCCGTTGTGACAAATTAAACGACACTCAACAAAAAAACAATGATAAATTTACCATTCTGTTTGCGCCTACATTTCGCGGAAATGGTAAAGAAAGCGCATATTATCCTTTTGAGATGCTAGATTTGGACAAACTGGCTGACCTTTGCAGAAAGAATGGTATGCAGGTTATTTTTAAAATGCATCCATTTATTAAAGAGCGGTTGCCAATTTCGGACAAGCACAAGGACGTGCTTTTTGACCAATCCGACTTACGCGAGGTTAACGATATACTCCATGACGCAGACCTAGTCATAACAGATTATTCTTCGCTAATATATGAAGCTGCACTTTTAGATAAGCCGATGCTGTTTTACACCTTTGATTTGGACGAATATATTGCCACTCGCGACTTTTATGAACCGTTCGAGAAATTTGTTCCCGGCAAAATAGTAAGCAACTTTGATGATTTGCTTAGCGCGATTGACCAAAAGAATTTCGAAATAGACAAGGTTGAATCGTTTAGAAAATTCAATTTCAGCGATTACAAATTTGACGCGGCTAAAAAAATAGTAGATATACTTTTTGATTAAAAGCATCGGTTAATTTCGATGCTTTTAATTATGCGCAACAAAAAAAGACTCTAACCAATTTGATCAGAGTCTTTTATAATTATTAAGTTAAGTATTAAAGCTGGTCTTCTGCGTCTTCGATACCGGGTTCAAACGGATCTTCTTCGACAATTTCTTCTTCGATTACAGAAATACCGAGAATGTGATTCTGAAGAGCAACGAGGTCGATTGAATCAACTGTGCCGTCATCGTTAACATCATACTTATAATTATTGATGGTGTTTACGCCGAGAATGTGCTGGCTAAGTGCGAGTATATCATTAGCAGACGATCTTCTATCTCTGTTAACGTCGGCTGACGGAGCAGCACTTACACAGATGGTAGCAAGAGTGCTAATAATGAAGCAAACGGTGATGATTGAAACAATAATTTTTTTCATGATAATACATCTCTTTCGTATTTATTTCCTTTTCATTATAGCCATTTGGAGAGGTGATTTCAAGGTATTTTTGGGTCCAACAACAAATTTCATTATATTAGATAAATTAGATAAAATTATTTGTATATTATGCCAACATATCAGTAGAAAAATATCATATTTTTATCATAGCATTACATATAACTGATATTTTGGCATTAAATTCGCATCAATAATTATTATTTTTTGTTAATTTTCACATTATGTCTATTTTATGAACAGTGCCGAAAGCACCCTCAAAACGCCCTTTGAGTAGGTCATTTTTTGCACCTCATTTGAGGTAACTACGGGAAGTTGACCGAGCGTCTTTCCATCAAGCGAAAAGGTTATTGTTCCAATTGTTTCCCCTGCCTTTATCGGCGCCTCTAATCTTTCGGGAATATCAAAGCTTTTTTGAATATCACCCTCCTTGCCCTTTGTGACTAAAAAGGAAACGCTATCATCACAAGTAAGGGTTACGGCAGCTTTTGTCCCTTTTGTAACGGGTAATTCGGGAAGTTCATCCTGAGAAATTTTAATTGTCGCGTTGCCGTAATTTGAAAAGCCGTAATTGAGCAACTTTTTCGCATCCTGGAATCTATTATTACTGGAATCGCAGCCCAGCACAACCGCGATTAAGCTAAGTCCGTCCCTTGTCGCAGACGCCGACAAGCAGCATCCCGCACCGCTGGTAGTTCCCGTTTTGAGCCCGGTTGCCCCCTCATAGAATCTAACCAGTTTATTGGTGTTCACCAGCTCGGTTTTACCATCGCGCAAGGAATCCATCCAAACGGTAGTATATTTAGTAATATCCTTATGTTTCAAAAGTTCGCGCGACATTATTGCAATATCACGCGCAGTCGTAATATGTCCGTCAGCGTCAAGTCCTGTGCTATTCTTAAACACAGTATTGGCCATCAAAAGGGACTTTGCACGTTCATTCATTAGCGCGATAAACCCTTCTTCGGTACCCGAAACGAGCTCACCCAAAGCGCAGGTAGCATCATTAGCAGAGCCGATTGCAGACGCGCGTAAAAGCTCATCCACCGTCATTTTTTCGCCGACCTCAAGCCAAATTTGTGAGCCGCCCATTGAAGCCGAGTGCTCGGAACAGGTAACCTCAGTTTTATAATCGAATTTGCCTGCCTCGATTGCCTCCATCACAAGCAAAAGTGTCATAATTTTTGTAATTGATGCGGGAGGCATTTTTACGTCCGCATCCTTTTCAAAAAGCACCTTACCCGAATTCATTTCGATTAGAATAGCCGATTTTGCATTAAGCTGCAAGCTGCCGTCCGAGGCGGTTAACACCGCTTCCTCCTCGGTAATATCACTCATTAAATCGGGTGACACATATTCAGTTACGATATTCATTCGTTGATACTCACCATCAGCCGATGCGGTGATGAAAATTATAGGCAAAATCAAAAATAGCGAAACGATTCTTTTAAATAAAATTCTCATACGTTTACTCCCAAAGCGTTTTTAATAAAATATATGAAGATTTTCGGTGTATATGACGGAAAATACTGAAAATGCTAATTGAGGGTGTTGTTTGTGAATTTTGATAAGAATATTTGTAAAAACATAGAATACATTAAGAATAAATTCTGTTACGATAAAAATGCCGATATTATCATTCGCGAGTTTGAAAATAAAAAGGGTGTAAAATGCTTTCTCGCCTACATTGACGGAATGGCAAACACGATTGGAATTAACGACTTTATCATCCGCGCGATTATGATAAATAACGATGACGATTTTAATATTTTTGATACTATTCAGTATAACAATTTAAAAGCAGAAATCAGCATGGATAAAGCAGCGGCATCCATTCTTTTGGGTGACACGCTGGTTTATGCCGACGGCGATGAAAAATGCGCAATCGTTGAGACAAAAGCATTCGAAAAAAGGTCAGTTTCCTCCCCAGACACCGAATCAGTAATAAAGGGATCTCACGAAGGATATACCGAAAGCATCCGGACGAGCATCACGCTACTTCGTCGCATTATAAAAAGTCCAAAGCTATGCACCGAATTTGTTTCGGTTGGTAAGATTAACGACTGCAAATGCGCCATCATGTACCTTGACAATTTGACGAGTGACGAGCTGGTAAACAAGGTAAAATTCCGACTGAATAATATCAAAGGTGACTTTATTTCGGGTGCAGGAATGGTCGAGCAGCTTATCGAGGACTCAACATGGTCGCTTTTTCCGTCAATACTTTCGACCGAAAGGCCCGACCGCACGGCAGAATATCTGGCGGCGGGACGAATTGCTGTAATATGCGATAACACGCCATTTGCCCTCATTATGCCGATTTCACTTGCGGTACTTCTTGATTCGCCCGAAGGAAATCAACAAAGGTGGCAAAGCGGTACCTTTTCGCGAATTATTCGCACATTTGCATTCATTTTATCCATTCTATTATCGGGAATTTTTCTCGCGCTAACCTGCTTTCATCACGAGCTGATACCAAGCCAACTTTTGACCATAATTACCGAAACCAGAAGGCAAATCCCCTTTTCTGCGGTGGCTGAATATATCGTTATGGAGATATTCTTTGAGCTTGTTCGCGAGGCAGGTCTGCGCGTACCGAATGCAATCGGTAGCGCGATAGGAGTTGTCGGCGGACTCATTCTAGGTCAAGCGGCGGTCGAAGCAGGGATTGTAAGCCCCGTCACCCTAATCATTGTAGCCATTTCGGGAATTGCAAACGCTGTCATTCCCGATTACGAGCTTTCGTCAGGAATACGAGTGCTTAAATTCGGGTTTATCATTCTCGGAGGTACGCTCGGCTTTCTCGGAATTGGTGCTGGAATAATTTTGGCCCTCACAATGCTCGCAAAGCAAAGTTCATTCGGTGTTTCAATGCTTTCGTCATCGTCAAAGCAAAACTCGACAAACGGAAACATGATTTATCAACGCCCGATATGGAAGCAGGAGCTTCGTGCATTTTCATTAAAGCCAAAGTCACTCCGTCAACAACCACAGATTTCGAGATTATGGGCGGTTATGGAGGATGACCATGAGTAGATTGCAACTGTTTTCGGTAATGTCTGTGGGTACGCTTGTGTACGTTTATACCTATGCGCTAAATTTTCTCATCGACACGTCGGGAACCGCGTCATTTATTTCGGCTTTCATCGGCTGTGCAGTATTTTTAATCATTACCTTAATAGCGACAAAGCTGATTAAATCAACTGGTCATGAAAAGCTTTCCGACCTCATATATGATTGCGCAGGTGACTTTTTCGGAATGGTTATAAACTGTCTGATTGTCGCCGCAATTGTACTCTCGATGTCAGAGCGCCTTTTTGAATGCATACGATTGATGAAGCTGTACGGATACGGAAACACCGCCGAAGTGGTCATAGCAGGGGTAATAATGCTGGTAGCGTTTTATTCCGCAAAGTCTGGACACGTGGCAATAGCGAAAACGGCTGTACCCGTATTTTTCAGTCTGATTTTAGGAATAATAATTGTCATATTCTCGGGACTTGGGCAGTTTGAAATGGGCAATATTTTCCCAATATTCGGCTATGGATTTGGCTCGTCGGCAAAGGGCAGTATTCTGACACTTTCGTCGGTTGACAACATCCTAATCGGACTAATTTTCGTCGATAAAATTTGCTCACGAAAGGTTGGTCGTGTCAGCGTTGCCGCGACCACAACCGCGCTTATTGTATATACAACTTGCAGCTTTTGTTACTCGCTTGCTTTCCCCTATTCGCTGACGCAAAACAGCACAAGCGGTATCATTGACATTGCTAGAGGAGTTGAAAGAAGCGGCTTTTTCCAGCGATTCGAGGCAATACTGTTATTTATCATTATTCTATCTATGATTTGCTTTATCTCGATTTATTTAAGCGCAGCTATCAAGCAAATCGACGATACCTTTGCTATTAAAAAGAAACGTTCAACCATTATCACCCTGGCCATAACCATAACTGTATTTATAATCGGCATTATCCCCGATAACACGCAGGTTGATAACAACAGTATTTTATCAATTTATCGGCAATACAGCTTTATATTTTTGCTCATTATCGGTATCATTCTACTCATTGGCGGAATTGTCAAATTTAAACTATATAAAAAAGCGGTGTTGTCAATACTTTTTATCGGGATGGTAATGTCGATTTGTTCCTGCGCCGATTATCGCGAAATCGAAAACGAATCGTATGCCGTTATGATTGGGATTGATGAGGGTATAACCGACTCGACCTATTCATATTCGATACGGCTTATGAATGAGGATAGCGACATTATTATTCAGTCGGGAGAGTCAATTGGTGACGTGATAAACAAACTTTCGGCACAAAGAGCAAGGTCGCTTTCTCTTAAAAATTTGAGGATACTTGCAATTTCCTACGATTTGGCTGAAACGGGTGTGCTAAAATTCATTGAGCCGATTATCGAAGATACTTCAACAAAAAACAGTATTATGCTCGCAATTTGCAGCGATTCCGCGGAAAAGTTCGTTTCGGCAAAGCGATTCGGTAGTATGCAGGAAATTGAGCTTACCGTCAATAACGAAGGCAAAAGCAATATATACGACTCCGTTTCGGTAAACAAGGTGTATAATGCTATTTTTTCGACGACAAAGGACCCTTCTGCCGCCTATGTAGTAAATGGTGAGAGTGACAACGAGGATAATATTAGCGGAACGGTTATGTTTTCAGGCGAAAAAGCGGTCGGCACCCTCGACGGCGACGAAACCGCTATTATAAAGGCGATTAACGGCAAGCTTGAAGATTACACGCTGACCTTTGACGGTGACGAATATTTCGTTTCGTCAAAAGGTGCGGCAAAAATTACCCTAAATAAAAATATTGTTCAAATTGATATTCACGTATCCTGCTCCAAGGGTGGTAAAAGCATTGAAAAGTTACCCGACAATTTAAAATCAATGCTCACAAAAAGG
>JAFOCB010000190.1 GCA_017381515.1 Clostridia bacterium
ATGAAATCGTCTTAAAAAACAAAGCGGAGTGAATTTCACTCCGCTTTTTCATTTAACCATAATATATTTATTGATATTTGCAATCGGATTATAGTATAATATTTTATGAAATGGGGGAAATAAAATGAGCAAAAGTAAAAAACTAAAAATTTTTGAAATCGACCCTTATTTAGAACCATTTAAAAATGATATTGAGTTAAGAGTTAAGCTTTATAAGGAAAAGAGAAAAAGCTTATTAAAGGATTGCGAAAAAATAAAGAATTTCGCCAACGGACACGGCTATTTCGGATTTCACCGTACGCGAAACGGCTGGGTTTATAGGGAATGGGCACCTGCCGCCGACCGAATGTACCTGACGGGTGATTTTAACGATTGGAATACCGAAAGCTGCCCGATGACACGACTCGAAAACGGCGTTTTCGAGGTTGAGTTAAAGGGAAAAGATGCCCTTAAAGTAGGTCAAAAAATTCAGGCGATTGTCATAAACGGGGACAGAATGCTTCGCCGAATTCCCCTTTATGCGACGCGTGTTGTCCAGGACCTGAATGATTATTCATGGTGCGCCGAAATCGAAGACGTGAACGAAAAATTCCCTTGGACCGATACCGATTTCGTGCCCGAAAGGACGCCCTTTATCTATGAATGTCATATCGGAATGGCGCAGGAAAAGGGAGCCGTCGGCTCGTACAAGGAATTTACCGACAATATCCTCCCGAGGATAAAGGAGCTCGGCTATAACACCATTCAGATAATGGCGATTATGGAGCATCCCTATTACGGCTCGTTTGGTTACCAGGTATCGAACTTTTTTGCCGCATCGTCGCGTTACGGCAGCAGCCACGATTTAAAGGAGCTTATCAATACCGCTCACAGTATGGGAATTGCCGTCCTGCTGGACGTTGTTCATTCCCACGCGGTAAAGAATACCAACGAGGGGCTTAACGAATTTGACGGCACGGTCCATCAGTTTTTCCACGAGGGCGAAAAGGGAAATCATAGCGCTTGGGGAACAAAACTTTTTAACTATTCAAAGAATGAGGTACTCCACTTTTTACTTTCCAATCTCAAATATTGGATGGAGGAGTTTCACTTTGACGGATTCCGCTTTGACGGAGTGACTTCGATGCTTTATCACGACCACGGACTCGGAAGCGCGTTCACCGATTACAGTATGTATTTTTCGATGAATACCGATACCGACGCGGTCACATATTTACAGCTTGCAAACGAGCTTATCCACGAAATCAATCCAAACGCGATTACGGTCGCCGAGGATATGTCGGGTATGCCGGGAATGTGCCTGCCGATAAAGGATGGCGGCATCGGCTTTGACTACCGACTGTCGATGGGTGTGCCTGATTTATGGATAAAGACCATCAAGGAATGTCCTGACGAATACTGGGACATCGGCAGATTGTGGTACGAGCTTACCTCCTGTCGTCCGCAGGAAAAGAATATCGGTTACTGCGAATCTCACGACCAAGCACTTGTCGGGGACAAGACCATAATGTTCCGCCTCTGCGACGCCGAAATGTATACCGGAATGAGAAAGTTTGGCGGCAACATGGTGATTGACCGCGGAATTGCCCTGCATAAGATGATACGACTTGTCACCGCGTCATTGGCGGGAAAGGGTTATCTTAACTTTATGGGTAACGAATTCGGGCATCCCGAGTGGATTGATTTTCCGCGTGAGGGCAACGGCTGGAGCTATCATTATTGCCGCCGTCAGTGGAGTTTGGTTGACCATCCCGACCTCAGATACAGCGAGCTCAACGACTTTGACAAGGCGATGATACGGCTTTTGAAGGACGAGGACATCCTCTCTCTGACCGCCGAAAACAGATGGCTTCATCAGGATGACAAGATGCTGATGTATACCAAAGGGGATATCTTGTTTATCTTTAATTTCCACCCGACAACCTCCTTTGACGGATACTTTGTCCCGGTGGGGAAAGAGGGCAGGTACAAGGTTATTCTCTCGTCGGATGACGGTAAATTCGGTGGATATTCACGTGCTGATACCTCTGGTGAATACGATGCCGAAACAATGCCGGATGGTAGGGTAGGATTCAAGTGCTATATCCCCAACCGCACTGCAATCGTACTGAAAAAAGTTGATTAAATAAACAACGCCTTGAATGAATTTTCCTTCAAGGCGTTTTACTTTTATTCGTCTTCGCTTTGCCCAAAATTAAATAAAAAACTCTGTCCTTTTTATCAAAAAAGGACAGAGAATATAAGCTTTTACATTTTTTCTGCACCTGCGCCAAAGTGGTCACAGCGATAAAGTGTGCCATCGGCGAGATAGTAGTAGAGGTGCTTTTTCGAAACGTAGATTTCGGTGGGATTTTCACCCTTTGTTTCGATTTTTACGGGTTTTGCTTCGGTATCGGTGAGGTCGCGTGAATACAAAATTCCCTCGCTGATATAGTACATCGTGTCGTCGTAAATGGTGAAGCTATCCGCCTCCCAATATGAATACATACTGGCGGTATTGTGCGTTACCGTTGACCAGATTTTGCCGTCCTGGAGGAAGTAAATGTAGTTGCCATAGAACATAAAGAAGTCAATCCTTTTGCCTAAAAAGGCGGTCGGATTGCTGCCGTCGGTACGAGCCGAGTAAAGATAGCTTTTATCCCCGATAAAGAGGAGCGTGTTGCCTCTGACGGTGAATTGTCCGTTTACCTTTATTCCGAGATCGAAGCTTTTTTTATCGGTGATGCGGATTTTTTTGAGGTCGCGACTACCCTTTTCGGTGTAAAAAATCCAGTTTCCGCTCAGGAAGTAATCCTCAACGTTTTTGATAACCGTCTGCTTATTTGCACCCGTCATATCGCAGGTGATAAGCTCGTTTTTGTCCATGTAAATAATTCCGCCGCCGTAGTTTTGCATTTTTGCGCCCGAATCGGCAATTTTTATATCAATATTCTTTTCGTTCATGCGGAGCTTTCCGCTTGACGAAAGGTAGTATGCGGTGTTACCCGAAATGCAAACCTTTCCGCCGACCGACGTATTCTGAAATTCATCGTCGGATGCCGTGTGCAGCTTGTCGAGAGGGATAATCAGCTCCACACCAATCACGATTAGCGAAAATATTACCGCCGCTAAAAAGGGGATAAGTGCAATTTTTTTATTTCGTTCCATTAAAAATACCCGTCTTTTCAGTAAAATTCATACAATATTATCATAATCTTTTCTATCCCTATTGTCAACAAAGCAAAAAAATTTGTCATCGGGGATATTTTTATTCCAATTTGAAAATGAATGTGCTAAAATGAAATCAGATAAAATTTTGATTTTTTCGGGAGTGATTCCAATGAAATACGTAGTAATTTTGTGCGATGGAATGGCCGACCTGTCGATTGATTCTCTCGGCGGAAGGACACCCATGCAGGCGGCAAAAAAGCCGACTATCGACCGCTTGGCTGAAAAGGCAACGGTAGGAATGGTAAGGACGGTTGCAAACGGTATGAAGCCGGGTAGCGACGTTGCCAATTTGTCGGTAATGGGCTTTGACCCTGCCGAAGTTTATACCGGTCGTTCACCACTCGAAGCGGCGTCAATCGGTATCGACCTTAATGATGACGACGTAGCCATCAGATGCAATCTCGTCACCCTTTCTGACGAGCCCGAATATGAGAAAAAGACAATGGTCGACTACTGTGGCGGAGATATTTCAACCGCCGAAGCAGATGAACTGATAAAAACGCTTCAGACCGAGCTTGGCGGCGGAGAATTTGACTTTTATACAGGGGTTGCCTATCGCCACTGCACCATTTGGCACGGTGGACGCTCGGCAGGATATACACTTACACCGCCTCACGACATTTCGGGCCGAGTTGTAGGCGAGTATTTACAGTCGCACATCGACAATCCCGAGCTTTATTCTTTGATGAAAAAGAGTGTCGAAATCCTTTCAAACCACCCGATAAATAAGGAAAGGGTGGCCAGAGGAGAACGCCCCGCAAACTCAATCTGGCTCTGGGGACAGGGAACCAGAGCGGCACTCCCCGCTTTTGAAGAAAAGTATGGAATAAAGGGAGCGGTTATTTCTGCGGTTGACCTGCTCAAAGGAATAGCAAAGAGCGCGAAAATGGAGTCAATCGACGTTGACGGAGCCACCGGATACATCGACACCAATTTCGAGGGAAAGACGGCAGCGGCAATAAAGGCGTTAGATACCAACGATTACGTTTACGTTCATATCGAAGCGCCCGACGAATGCGGTCATCGCTGCGAAGCCGAAAATAAGGTAAAGGCAATTGAGCTTATTGACCAAAAGGTTGTAGCTCCGATTGTAAAGCAACTCGACGGCACCGATTATCGAATGATGATTCTGCCCGACCACCCGACACCTATCGCTACGGCAACCCACTCGTCCGACCCCGTCCCGTTTATGATTTACGATTCTACGGCTGAGGTCGGCGGTGTTTCGACCTTTACGGAGGAGAATGCCGCTTCGACGGGAGTATTTGTCGACCACGGCCCGTCACTTATCAATCAGCTTATTAAATAATCCCCGCCCCGTTTCAAAAGCCCGTTAAATAAATTTTAAAAAAGCGGCCTTCCCAAATCTGTAGGGATGCCGCTTTTTCAATTTAATAAATAAACTTATCTCAAAAGTAGCATATCCCACGGGCCAAAAACATAAAATAGAGATATTGTGCATCATAAAAACACGTGTTATTGGGCAAAAATGATAAAAAAATTTAGATATTTTATACAAATACGATGGTAAAATTATTACGCATTATATTAAATAAACACGAAAAAGCCCTTGAAAAGCCAGATAAAGTTTGGTATAGTAAAAAAGGAGTTGTCTGCCCTTTTGCGCTTTGTTGCGAAAAAAGAGCAAGAATCAAGTTATCAAAACCTTTATTACGAAAGGATTGAAATATATGAGAGCAAAAACAGAATGTGTAGCAATGTTACTTGCGGGAGGACAGGGAAGTCGTCTCGGAGTACTTACTCACAATATGGCAAAGCCGGCTGTCCCCTATGGCGGCAAGTATCGAATTATCGACTTCCCGCTGTCAAACTGTATCAATTCGGGAATTGATACGGTGGGCGTTTTGACCCAGTATCAGCCGCTTGTGCTTAACGAATATATCGGTTCGGGTGATCCGTGGGACCTCGACCGAATCCACGGCGGAGTTCACCTTCTCCCCCCGTATCAGCAGATTAAGGGAACCAACTGGTACAAGGGAACCGCAAACGCAATTTATCAGAATATCCAGTTTATCGACCAGTATAATCCCGAATACGTGCTGATTCTTTCGGGCGACCATATTTATAAAATGGACTACTCGAATATGATAAAGGCACATCGCGAGGCGGATGCCGACTGTACCATCGCTGTACTGGAAGTACCGATGGAGGAGGCAAGTCGCTTTGGCATCATGAACGCTGACGAAAACGGAATGATTTACGAATTTGAAGAAAAGCCCAAGCAGCCCAAATCGAATAAGGCATCGATGGGCATTTACGTTTTCAGCTGGGATAAGCTTCGTCACTACTTAATCGAGGACGAAAATAATCCCGACTCGGAGAACGACTTTGGTAAAAACATTATTCCGTCCATGCTCGCGGATAAGAGAAGGATGTACGCCTATCCCTTTGAGGGCTACTGGAAGGACGTAGGTACCATTGACTCGCTTTGGGAATCGAATCTTGACCTGCTCCGTCCCAATGTTGAGCTCGACCTGGCGGATTCAAAATGGCGCATTTATTCCAGAACACGCGGAAACGCTCCTCATTACTTGGGCGAAAAATCCGAGGTGCAGAATTCGATTGTTACCGAGGGATGTGTCATCGACGGAAAGGTTGAATTCTCGGTACTTTTCTCGGGGGTTACGGTTGAGGAAGGTGCAGAAATCCACGATTCTATCGTAATGCCGGGCGCTGTGATTAAAAAAGGTGCCGTCGTAGAATATGCCATCGTTGGCGAAAACAGTATTGTCGGCGAAAATGCCAAAATCGGCAGTTGCCCCGAAAAGATGTCGGACCTCGAAAAATGGGGCATTGCAGTAGTCGGAAGCGGACTCGAAGTAGGCAAAAACGCCGAGGTAAAACCGCAAACAATGCTTTCAGAAAATTTGAAGGAGGGTGAATGTCAATGAAGGGCAGTAACATAATGGGCATAGTATTTGCCAATAAGCACGACCATCTCATTCGTGAGCTTACCGCCAGTCGAGCAATGGGCTCGGTACCCTTCGGTGGCCGTTACCGTCTGATCGACTTTTCGATTTCAAATATGGTAAACGCCAATATCAGTAAGGTTGGTGTAGTTACGAATGCAAATTATCATTCGCTGATGGACCACGTCGGCACAGGTAAGGCATTCGACCTCGCAAGAAAAAAAGGCGGACTTTATATCCTTCCGCCCAATCTTTACAGAGCGGGAAATGCTCCCTGCTCCTCACTCGAGCAGCTTATCGGAGTACGCAACTTTATCGCATCGGCTGTCGAGGAATACGTCTTTCTTTGTGAGGCCGACGTTGTATCCAATTTCGATCTTAAAAAGATGTACAGAAACCATCTTTCGAGCGGTGCTGACATCACAATCGGCAGTGCAAAGGGTGCAGCACCTTCGGGCGACGACGTGATGGAATTAAAGGCGGACGAAAGTGGTAAAATTACCGAAATTCTCATTTCGCCCGAAGCAAAGAAGGACTGTCTCTGGTCACTCGGCTGCTATATTATAAAGAGGGATTTGCTCATCGAACTCATTGACGAAGCGTCCTCACACAGCCGTACAGCCATGAACCGCGACATTTTCCAGCGTCACGTCGATACACTTCACATTCAGTCGTACGAAATTGAGGGCTACGTAGCCGTTATCGATTCGACTCAGACGTATATCAGGGCGAATATGGACCTTCTCAAAGCCGAGAATAGAAATGCTCTCCTCCGTCGCGACTATCCCGTTATGACAAAGGTGCGCGACGAAGCGCCCGTTCGTTACGGACTTAAATCGAGGGTGAAAAATGCTCTTATCGCCGACGGCTCGGTTATCGAGGGCGAGGTTGAGAATTCGGTTATCTTCCGCGGAGTAAAAATCGGCAAAGGCGCAGTAGTAAAGAATTGCGTGCTTATGCAGGGAACCGTGGTGGGAGATAATGCCCATCTGGAATACGTTTGCACAGATAAGAACGTAACAATCGGCAACGACCGCGAATTAAAGGGCTCCGACACCTACCAGGTATTTATCAAAAAGGCAGAAAAGGTATAACTCGTAAAAAGGGGAGAAACACAAATGAAAGTTTTATTTGCAACAAGTGAAGCCCAGCCATTTGCCGCTTCGGGTGGACTTGCCGACGTTTCGGGCGCATTGCCAAAGGCGCTTCGTACACGATTTGTCGGTTGCCGCGTAATAATGCCTCTTTACGATTCTATCAGCGCTGAATTGCGCGAGAAAATGACCTTTATCGGCAGTATATCGGTGCCTGTTTCGTGGCGCCGTCAGTACTGCGGCATTTTTGAAGCAAAGTCGGATGGCGTAATCTATTACCTGCTCGATAACCAGTATTATTTCAAGAGGGGTACGCTTTACGGTCATTATGACGATGCCGAGCGTTTTGCCTTCTTCTCACGCGCTGTTTTGGAGGTACTGCCGGTAATTGATTTCAAGCCCGACATTATCCATTGTAACGATTGGCAAACGGCACTTATCCCTGTTTACAAGGACCTTTTCTATGCCGAAAGACCCGAGTACAGCGGAATAAAGACCATTTTTACCATTCATAATATTCAGTACCAGGGAATTTACGGTATGGAAATTCTCGGCGACGTTTTCGGTATTCCCGATTTTGACGCCGATATTGTCAAATATCGTGACTGCGTTAACTTGATGAAGGGCGCAATCGAAAGGGCGGACAGAATTACTACCGTCAGCCCGACCTATGCCGAGGAAATAATGGACCCGTGGTATTCACACGAGCTTGACGGCATATTAAAGGAACGCAGCTGGAAGCTTTCGGGCATCGTAAACGGCATCGACACCGACCTCTATAATCCCGAAACCGACCCCATGATTTATCAGAATTATTCGGTCGATACCCGCGAGGCAAAGGCGGAAAATAAGCGTCAGTTACAGCGCTATTTCGAGCTTCCCGAGGAGGCGGATATTCCGCTTATCGGTATGGTTACCCGACTCGTTTCGCATAAGGGACTCGATTTGGTAAAGGCGCGACTCGAAGCGATACTCGACTTTGGCGTGCAGGTTGTAGTTCTCGGCTCGGGCGAATTCGAGTACGAAAATTTCCTTTACGAATTGGCGGCTCGTTATCCCGATAAGCTTAAATTAAAGCTCGGATTCATACCTGATTTGGCGCATAAAATTTATGCAGGAGCCGACATTTTCCTCATGCCGTCAAAGAGTGAGCCCTGCGGCTTGGCTCAAATGGTAGCCCTTCGTTACGGTACAATCCCCGTCGTCAGAGCGACCGGTGGACTTCGTGATACAATCACCGACTCGGGCGCATTTGACGGAAACGGCTTTGTTTTCCAGCAGTATAATGCCGACGATATGGCACATTCGGTTTATCGTGCCGTCGAAGGATTTAAGGACCGCGAGGGCTGGAATATCCTCGTCGAAAGAGCAATGCGTTGCGACAATTCGTGGGCGGCATCGGCCAACGAGTATATTAAATTGTATAAATCAATTCTGTAACAGATAAAAAGGGAAGGTAAACTGTGGCACATCGCCTAGGTCGCCTTCCTTTTTTTGATAAAGCATTTGCGGTAATAGATTGTTTACACATTCGCTACCAATTTTGCAAAAAAATCGTTTACAATAGTAGTATCAAAAAGGGAAAAAGGAGAATTTGAGATATAACCATGTTTAGACGCTTTATGGTATCCTTTTCACGATTTATGTATGGGCGAAACGGCATTGACCGAATGTTTAGCGGACTTTGCATCGTCTATTTAGCGCTATGGCTCTGTGAAGGAATTATCGGCATTTTGACCGATTGGTACACGGTTTATTTTGTAATCCGTCTTTTGATGCTGGGACTATTCGGGTACATGATTTTTCGCTTTTTGTCCCGAAACGTCGATGCCCGACGCCGCGAAAACGAGCGGTATTGCAATTTCGTTGACCGCCTGTTTAGAAAAAATCGTGGCGGTTACGGTCAGAGCAGCGGTTTCGGCGGATTTGGCTCAAATGGCGGCTATGACCAGCGCGGCAAAAAGGTCTATTACACACCCGAAAAACCCACTCGCGACCGCAAAAATTACAAGTACGTAAAGTGTAAAAGCTGCGGAGCAACCTTGCGGCTAAAAAGGCGAAAGGGTACTCACACCGCCACCTGTCCACGTTGCAAGGCAAATGTACGCGTGCGGTCCTTCTTTTAACGGCTATTTTACGCAAAGAAATAGCATTTTACGACAATTTATCGGTTGTAATGAGTGCGCGGATTTGCTATACTGATAGTGTTAGTATTTTTTTGAGGAGGAAATGAAAAAATGATTTCCAAACAGTATAAAAAGTTTCTAAGTTATGTAATTTATCAGGTTTATCCCCGTAGCTTCAATGACACTAACGGGGACGGAATCGGAGATATAAACGGCGTTATCGAAAAGCTCGATTATTTAAAGGAGCTTGGCGTAAACGCAATTTGGCTCTGCCCGTGTTATAAGAGTCCGAATGACGATAACGGCTACGATATTGCCGATTATCGCGATATAATGGACGAGTTTGGTACCCTCGACGACGTAAAGCGTCTCATTAGCGAGATGCACAAGCGAGATATGAAGCTCATTATGGACCTTGTTCCCAACCACACCTCGTCCGAGCACGAATGGTTCAAGCAGTCACGTATGTCAAAGGATAATCCGTACAGCGACTATTACTACTGGTTTGACGAGCCCCAGAATGATTGGCAAAGCTGCTTCTGTGGATCTGCGTGGGAATACGACGAGCAGAGAAAGCAGTATTATCTTCATTCCTACGCCATCAGTCAGCCCGACTTAAATTGGGAAAATCCGAAGGTCGTAAAGGAAATGCAGGATGTTGTCGATTTCTGGGTTGACCTGGGGGTTGACGGCTTCCGTTGCGACGTAATCGACCAGATTTCAAAGGATTGGGAGCGCAATTCTAATTGCTTCGGTCCCCAGCTCCACGACCATATTCACGCTCTTTTCGGTCGCGATAAGGTGCGTCACATCTTTACCGTCGGCGAATGTTGGGCAGGGGATATTGACGAGATTGTCCGTCACTCTGCGTACGAAAGAGGGGAGCTCACCACCCTCTTCCAGTTCGACCATCTTGCTTGCGGTTGCACTACAAAATTCAGAAAAAAGCCCGAATCGCTTAAATCGGTTCGCGATATTATCGCAAATTGGCAGACACTCAATCAGGAGCGCGACCTTATTCACGCCCTCTTTACCGACAATCACGATAACGGACGCTTTGTTTCGCGTATGGGAAATGACGGAGAGCTTCGTTACGAGTCGGCAACCTGTCTTGCCGCTATGTTCTATCTTCTTCGCGGAGTTCCCTTTATTTATCAGGGACAGGAATTCGGACTCACTAATTCGCATCACGATACGATTGACGAATTTGACGATATTGAAAGCGTTAATATTTACAAGTATTTTTGCGAGAGTATGACCCCCGAGGAAGCCATTGATAAAATCAATTTCGGTAGCCGAGATAATCCTCGCCGCCCGATGTCGTGGACCGCGGGTAAAAATGGTGGATTCTCTGATGCCGAGCCGTGGATGCCCCTTCACAGCAGATATAAGGAAATCAATCTCGAAACCGATCGCCAGAGCGAAAAATCGGTATTCAACTTCTACCGCGATATTCTCAAAATCAGACGCGAGAATGACGCAATCCTTTATGGCGATTTTGAAGTTATATCAAAGCAGGAGGACGGCAACTTTGTCTTTACCCGTACATACGAGGGTAAGCGCTTTATCGTAATATGCAACTTTGAGGAAGAGAGCGAAATCTCGGTCGAAACCGATGGAAAGATTATTCTCTCCAACTATGGTAGAGATACCGTCAGCGGCACCTACCGTCCTTACGAAGTAGCCATCATCGAGGAATAAAATTGAATAAACATAACAAAACTCCCCTCGGATTTTTCCGAGAGGAGTTTTATAATACATGACTATTATTACGGATGCTCGTCGATAGAAATTACTGTCCATTCGTCCTTGATTTTTTTCAGCTCCCAACGGGAAAGCACGTCCAACGAGCCGTAGGTGTTTTCGCCCTTTTCATCATAAGCTTGGCTGGAATATTTCACCCACATATATCCGTCATCGCCCGAAAAATTCGCCGCAATAAAGTCCAAATCGTGTGTTTCACTTACGGCTTTATCGTCGGTAATGCAGAGCCGTCCCAGTTGCCCGAATTTTTGCTCGGCTTGGTCGTAGGTGGTGATGGTAGAAAGTGCTTTTTCGGCTTCTTTCATCACGCCCTTGGCGGTTAGGTAGTCGGAAATTGAGGTGGGGTATATAACCTGTATGTATTTATTGCCGAAATGCTCCTTGTTCGGATTCATATTACCGAAATAAAGGATTGCCGCCCTCGACACTCCTACCAAAAGCAATAGCGAAATGACAATAATGGTAATGCGAATTATCCTTTTCTTCATAAATAAATCACCTCTTAATTTGCATTATACCATATAATATATATTTCAACAACCTCACCGATTTTTTGGCGGGGAGTTTTTTGCCGCCGTGGTTGCTTTCGGCTAAATTTTCTTTTTCATCAGTCCGTGCTTGTTGCAATAGATATACAGATAGCCGCCACCACGGAGATTCAGTCGCGTTTCGGCGTTGCCTTCGGGATAGAATTTGACAAGCTGCACTCGGTCGCAGGTCAAAAAGGCGATAAAGGAAATGAAATGCTCCTTTGTCATATCGTGATTTACCGTTACAAAATGCTCGTCTTCA